>JAFUBI010000106.1 GCA_017460285.1 Oscillospiraceae bacterium
AGGAGTAATGTATGATCGTTTCAGACAATCCGAATCTATCTCGCCCAGAGGCGTTGTTTCAAGAATATGCTCATCTGGACATCGATACGCATCGCTTTACGGGCAAAACATCCTATGACGGTCAGGTTGGCGGTGTTCCACTTTTGTATAGCAAAGAGAAGCGACAGCTTGCAGTAGATGCTTCCGACAACCACACGCTCGTAATAGGTGCGTCAGGAAGTAAAAAAACGCGCTCTCTTGTTCTACCTACCATTAAGGTGCTCGGATATGCTGGCGAAAGCATGATTATTAATGACCCTAAGGGCGAGCTCTACGCACGCACTGCGGGCGAACTACGGGATTTGGAATACCGCATCATCACCGTAAACCTTCGCGACCCAACAGTGGGACATGCATGGAACCCTCTTCGGATTCCGTACCTGTATTATAAATCGGGCGATGTGGATAAAGCGGCAGAATTTGCCAACGATATTTCGAGCACACTGATGCTTGGAACGGTTTCGCAGAAAGATCCGTTCTGGGATTATTCGGCATACGATTGTTGTTTGGGGTTAATCCTTCTTCTGTTCAAGCTGTGCAAAGAAATGGACTACCCAGACAGTGCTGCAAGTATTTCTAATTTGCTGCGGCTCCGTAGAAAGTTGTTTGAAAAAGAGACAGGTGCAAAATTCTCCCCTCTTTGGAGGTGGGCAAGTGAAGATGAGTTGATTTCGGCAAGCCTAACAGGCAGCATTATGACGGCGCAAGATACTATGCGCGGCATTCTTGCGGTTCTGGATCAAAAGCTGCGGGCACTGACAATTCAGTCATCGCTTTTGGACATGCTGGCAAACTCAAATTTTGACTTGGAGGAGATCGGACAGAGCAAAACAGCGGTATATCTGATTACTCCAGACGAGAAAACAACCTATTCCTCAATCGTTGCGATGTTTATCTCGCAGAGTTATCAGCAGTTGATATATTCCGCCATGCAGGGCGGCGGACGTCTAAGTGTTCGCGTCAACTACATTTTGGACGAGTTCAGTAGCCTTCCGGCTATTGGGAGTGATTTTCCCAGCATGATTTCTGCTGCGCGATCCAGAAACATCCGGTTTTTAATCTGCATCCAATCAAAATCGCAACTGACTAAGCGATACAACGAGGAAGCTGCAACTATTATCTCTAACTGCACAAATTGGATTGTTCTGTTTACCCGTGAACTGGAACTTCTACGTGAGGTGTCCGAGTTGTGTGGTCAGAAGAAGGATCATTCGCCTAATATTTCCGTCTACGACCTACAGCACCTATCAAAGGAGAAGGACGAAGCACTTCTTCTGGCCGGGAAGGCGAAGCCATGTCTAGTCAATCTGCTTGATATTGATCGATTCGGTGATCGAATTTATCGGATAATCGATTTTCCTACACTGGATCGACAGCCGCGGTTCCACATCGACTTTACAGATCTTCCAAAGTTGGCAAAGACACTCACTGTACCGGAAGTCTCTCAACCCAATATCTCGAACCACCCTAAGGCGGACATTGATGTATCGTCTGATATTTCTCAATCACCAGGAATGACTATAATATCGGAGAATACTTCTTTTGATATTGCTGATCTGATTGACGGAATGGAAACTGAAGAAAAACAGTCCAAGCTAAACCATGTAGTAGAAACGATAAAGAAACGTCAGGCTGAACTGTATCACGACGGTGAGATGGGTTCATCCAATGAATGAGGAGAGTGCAAAAATGGAACATGAGGTTTTTATTGATCCTGTTAATGAAGAATCTACCGTGTTGAATGAGACCAGTACAGTAAATCTCCCCCTTAAGACTGCCAACAGAATTGCGCAGAATTATCTTGAGTCCCTTTCCAGCGACAATCTATACGAGGCTGAATCTGCACTGAAGGATATCAACACACTTGTTCAGCGCGTGATTCACCAGACAATAAAAATCGGTGATGCTGATGACTGGCATAATTTTGCCGTAGATATCGCACGGAAAGACTTGTTTGATCTTTCCTGCGACCTTCTGGAGTGCGGATTGTCCATTTATCCGAAAAACATTGATCTGTTGGCTGATTATTTACAGTACGGAATATCCTGCGGGAGGACAGAAACCTGCAAAGAAATATATAAGACGCTTTGTAAGATCCCGAAAATCCGCTGGGGCTGGCGCGGGTATAGCTTTTCAGTCAACTATCTGAAATACCTCTGGGATCGCAGTGATTCGGAAAAAGAACTGAAAAAGCTTCAAGATGAAATGCTGAATCTGGCGATATTGTTCCGGGAATATTTGCCTGAAGATGAAGAAAGTTATCGTTGTGAAGCGGACATCTATAAGATGCTACATCGGGGAAGCGAAGAAGAGTCCACCCTTCGCGCCGCCTTGAGCAATCTCAAGATTGCGCCGAAATGCGCACTGAGGCTTTCGGATCTTTTGTTCGACCGCGGGGATTATGATGAGGCGTTGGAGCAGATACAGCGTGGTCTTAATGATGCTACACAAACACAGCTTTCAGTCAATGAAAGCTATCTGTATTATCTGATGGGGCTTACCAAGTTGGCATTAGCGCAACAAGCAGGAACGATTGTTTCTGAAGAAGTCGCATGTGATATTTATAGTGATTTTGAAATTGCTCTCAAACAGGAAAAGCGAGCTGCGTATATTAACACAATGAAAGCAAAGACAATCATTTTAAGGAGTAAATCTGGTGTTCCAATCCCTGATAAAAATGAGGAGTTGTGCTATCTAGTTCAGTAAAAAACTATTTAGCCTACAAAGATGGTAAAATTTATGGACGATGAATATGTAAAACTGCAAATACGCACGAGGGAATTCTGCAGTAACTCGGTCAGTTTATCCGAGGAGGAGAAAAGAACCCTTTTGAAGGATCTTTTAAGGGCAATGTGCATTGAAGAAGATTCAAAAAAGCGTAATCAGTTAGAGCAAATGGTTGCGTTGGTTCGGCATTCCTCCGAAATAAATACAACAGGTTATCACTTTTTTCTTGGCAATACTGCATATGACGCATACGGGTCGGGCGATGCCGTTTTCGCTGAGTTTTTATTCCGTAGAGCCTACGAATTGTCAAGTGAGAGCGATATATATAGCAATAATCTGGCATATGTGTTACGCAAAAGCAGAAATAATCCTCTAAACAGCAATGAAATCATTATGCTATTGCTTCCTGGCGTTCAAAAACATGATCCCTTTTGCCTTATCAATATGGGGTTGCTATTTGCCCTAAGTTTATCCGAACCAGATGATTGGCGAACGGCGGACGATCTGTTTTCACTGTTGCCCAACTCACTGGTTGGCGCAGAAGACTGGTGGGAGGAACTCGGGAAAAAAGGCGACCTTGAGGGGTGGTTGGTTCATTTTTTTCTTCTACGGCACGAGAAGATCGACCACAGTGACCTTGGCTCAATCAAAAGCCTTGCCCAGCGACTGGCGCAACACATTGACGGGTTTCCCGACTGGCTTGCAAAGGACTACATTTAACCACTCATTAAGTGAGTGACAAAAAAACATTATACAGGATGATTGAAACTTCAGCTAAACAGCTTTATACAATTTTTACCTACATTCACATGATTAGGGAACGGCACAATACCAAAAAAGGTTAAGAGCGCCATAGGAGTTTATTCTTGGCGCTCTTTTCGTAAGCGTCAAACGGGCATGAAAAAGGGACCCGCCGTGGCGGGTCCCAAGAAATTTAGCAAGATCAGTATGCATTAGCTCTGCATTTCTGCGGGGCGTTATGCGGGATCAAAGAAGCTGCCCATGAGGGATCTGTTATCGA
>JAFUBI010000007.1 GCA_017460285.1 Oscillospiraceae bacterium
CAAGCAGGAAACAGCTCCCTATATCATGTTTGCTGACGCAGATGACTTCTGGGAAAAAGACAAGATCCGCAAGACCTATGACCTGATGAAAAAGACGGAATCCTCTTTCGGATCCAATATTCCCATCCTCGTCCACACGGACCTGTCCGTTGTCGGTTCGGATCTGGAGCCGATCTCTCCCTCTCTCTGGACCTATGAGAAGATCTCCCCGGAGCGAACGAAACTCAACCAACTTCTCGCCCAAAACAACGTGACCGGCTGTACTGTCATGATCAACAGCGCTCTCAAGGATCTTATTCCCTCCGTCCCGGCATCCTTCGTCATGCACGACTGGTGGTTCGCCCTCTGCGCCTCTGCTTTTGGAAAGATCGCATTCTTGAGGGAGCCGACGATGCGCTACCGTCAGCATGGGGACAACAGTGTCGGCGCGTATGATGCAGGAAGCCTTTCCGCTTCCGCAAAGAAACTGGCCAACAAGGAAAAAGTCCGCCGCATCTACGACAGCATGTTCGCACAGGCGGAATGCTTTGCGGAGTATTACAAAGACCACCTAAGCGATGAACAGTTCAAGACATGCAAAGCCTATGGCTCTCTGTTGAAGAAACCCCTTCTGGCAAAGTGGGCTACGGTCATCCGCTATGGATTCTGGAAAAACACTTTGATCCGCAATCTCGGGCAATTTCTTGCGATATGACATCAACTTTCCTACTTTTGGTGTATATTCTTTTCCCTCCAAAGCGCGGGATTTGTGATAAACTGATTGTAGAAACGCGGATGAATTCCGCATGTATCTGTATTAAGGAGGACTTATTTTTATGGCAGATAAAAAATTTAACGCACTCGAAGCTCTGAAAAACAAACTGACACAGTCCAAGACCGAAGCCACAGCGACTGCGAAACCGGCTGCGACCACTGCAGCGAAACCGGCTGCAACTCCTGTTGCAAAACCAGCAGCAGCCCCGGCAGCAACTCCGACAGCAAAACCGGCTGCAACACCTGTAACACAGGGACGTCCGATCGCAACCGCAAGACCCACGACCACCACTCCTGCAACTCCCAAAAAGAGCGTAGAAGAACTGGCAAAAGAAGTCATTCGCGGCGACTGGGGCAATGGTCAGGAGCGCAAGGATAAACTCGCAGCAGCAGGCTACAACTATGACGAGGTACAGGATAAAGTCAACGCCATCCTCTATGGTTCCAGCACGACTACCGCAACTCCTCTTTCTGCTACCAAGAAGAGCGTAGAAGAGATCGCAAAAGAAGTCATCCGCGGAAACTGGGGAAATGGTCAGGAGCGCAAGGACAAACTTGCAGCTGCAGGCTACAATTATGACGAAGTCCAGGCAAAGGTCAACGAGCTTCTGAAATAATCCTATTCCTTAAGCACTAAGAACCACCTCGCGGTGGTTCTTTTCTTATGCTCATTTTAGAATATCGCGCTGTCGTCCCAAAGGTCACGCAGCCTTGTGAATACATAAGATGCGATCTTTCGGTTGCCGCCCGCATTGGGGTGAACTCCGTCCACAAAGTAATCCGGATGACTCTCCGTAAAGGTATACAGATCGATCACCGAGAGATTTCTGTCTTCAGCCACCCGGTTCAGGATCGGAAGCACCTGTTCACGAATGACCGAGTCATCGATGTCAAAAGCGATCTTTCCCCTCTTGTTCGGGAAAGCTTTGGGCGGAAGCATCACGATGACCCGGGCTCCGGTCGCTTTCAACTCATCCAATATCTCGCACACCGCCTTCTCATATTGCTCTGGATTCCAATTGTACGGTTTGGAATCATTTGTTCCCAGCATAAAGAGATAGGTATCCGCGTGCACGCTAAGGGCGGTATCCAAAAAGTCCGTGCTTCGGTAAGGTTTATCTCCTTCATCCGAAGCGGTCGCACCGCTGATCCCATAGTTCAGGACCTGGCAGTCCACGCCAAGGAGTTTCTCCAGCAGATACGGCCACGCCTGCTGTTTTCTTGCTAACATGACTCCTGCACCAAACGTGATGCTGTCTCCGATACAAGCAAGATATCTCTTCTTTGGATTCGGCTTGTCCTTTCTCGGCTGACTCAGATACCAGGTCGCGCCTCCCGCAGCAGCGATAGCAGCCGTTGCTGCAGCAGTGATCAAAGCAGCTCTTCTTCGCTTCATCTCTTTTTTCCTCCTATCTCCCGATCCTCTCAAAATGCGAAATTGCCATTCTCAAAAACAGCGATCTCTTTTCCGTTATAGGTCGTGCCCACGATATTCAGATCGCTCGTTCCAATCATAAAGTCGACATGGGTGATCGAGTTGTTCATCCCCTTTTCGGTCAACTCTTCCTCACTCATCTTTTCTGCACCGTAGATGCAGGGATAAGCTGCGCCGAACGCAAAGTGACAGGATGCGTTTTCATCAAACAAAGTATTGAGGAAAAGAACACCGGAACGTGAGATCGGCGAATCATAAGGAACGAGTGCGCACTCACCAAAATAGGAAGCTCCCTCGTCAACGGAAATGGCGTTTTTCAGAACATCTTCTCCTCTCTCAGCATGTACCTCAACGATCTTTCCTTCCGAAACGCGGAACCAGAAGCCGTCAATGATGACACCGTTGTGGCACAGTGGCTTTGAAGCCACCAGCACTCCGTTTACACCATTCTTCCTAGGAAGCGTAAAGACCTCTTCGGTTGGAATATTCGGCGAGAAGAAGATCCCCGATTTCGCCTTTTCAGAACCACCGGACCAGAAATGTCCTTCCGGAAGTTCTACCGTCACATCTGTCCCGATAGAATTCATATATCTCAGGCTCTTGAAGTTGTAAGCATTGAGGACCTCAACATGTCTCTGTATCTCCCGGATATGCTGTTTCCAGTTTTCCTCTGTCTTTCCTAACTCGACACGGCAGGAACGCAGGATCTCTTCCCAAAGCCGTTCCATAGCATCCCCTGTCTCAAGATCCGGGAACACAGCCTTTGCCCACGCGGCAGTGGGGATGGAGCATACGCACCATGGGAACTCGTTGTTTTGTTCCCTCTTGCGGAACAATTCACGCGCTTTTCCTCCGGCCACCTGCGCCCTGCGAAGCCTTTCCGGGTCACAGTCTTTGAGGTTCTCGGGGTTTTCGGAAGCAATTGCAAGCCACGCAGCGCCTTCCTCAGAAACAGTGTTGAGCATCTGCGTGTCCCAATCGTTTACCTCATCGAACACCTCATCCGCAGCATAGAGATAGTGGTATTTTGTGAGCGTATCGTCTGTCCACCTCATGAGGACATCTTTGCATCCTGCTTCGTAAGCAGACTTGGCGCAGAGGCGGGCAAAATATGCCCCCTCAACCGGGCAGGTGATGACCAGTCTCTGCCCCTTTTGCAGATTGAGACCGTTCTCTATTACAAGGTCCGCATATTCCTTTTGCAATTCTCTCAAGTTTTTCATGGCTTTGCTCCAATTTGTTAGTACATTAATATAATATCACACCATTACAAAGCATATTTGTAAGGTTCAGGTTTGTATTCTATTTCTTTTTCTGTCCCGAAACAGCATCAACAAACCGATGAAAGCGCATCCCGATTCAATAAGGACAAATAAGACCTCGCTTGCGGTCCATCCGAGATACGGAGATACCGACCCGCTTTGATACAGGGATATGAGTTGTGCGGATGCATTCAGGAGAAAATGGCTGAAGATGGGTATGAGTATATTACTGGTTCCACGGTATAACGCAAGGAAAAACAACCCCATCCCAAAGGCGAGAAGCATCTGCAAGAATGTTGAAACAACCGACTGGTACAAAATGTTCACCAGATGCGGAAGAGAGAACACGGCACATAAGAACAGAATATCTGCCAGCGAATACTTCCCATCCTTTTCGAACCAAACTCCACCGACATACCGAAATAACAGTTCTTCCCATATCGCAGTAGTGAGCGTTCCCCAAATGGCGAGAAGGATGTCATGAGCAGATGGATCGAGATCCGCAGGAGCCATGCTCGCAAGATTGCCGATCGCGGGAAGAAATGCAAGAAGTCCGATTCTTTCAAATCTAGAGAAACTAAAGTATTTCTCCAGATCACCATTGCGAATGGCATAGACCAGAAGGAAAACTATAAGCAGTATCTTTGCCCCATTCTCAAAAAGGTCTGCATACCCCAACCATGTATCCAGAAAGTATCCTCCAACAACAAGAAAAGAACAAAGCATCGCAAGTACCACATACGTCACACGTTTTTTCACTGTTTTCCTCCGTCCTTTTCCGCAGCCTATCGGCTGCTGTTTTAATTATATTCCCCTTTTCCGTTATCTGAACAGTGCTTAACATGCCCGCCTCTTAATACCACACATATGTGTCGCACAATCTCATTTTGTGTGGTATAATACTTTGGGTGATGAAATGCTAATCAACACAATCATAAAAAAAGAAGCAGACCGCAACGAATTCATGATTCAGCAATACGAAGCCTTGCTTGCTGAACTTCCTAAAGGTTCGCTCGTCTGTCGCAAAGGAAAATACTATTACTTGAAATACCGTGAAGAAGGCAAGATCTGTGACAAATACATCGGAACAAATAAAGAACTTGTTGCTGACATTCGCAGCAAATTGGAGTTAAGGCATCATTATATGGAAATGCTTTCTTCTTTGAAGCAGGAACAAAAAATGATCCGAAGGATGCTGGAGGAAATATAATGATTCTTTTTCATGGGAGCACGATGCCTGTAGGAACACCTGAGATCCGAACAAGTAATACCTTCCTCGATTTCGGAAAAGGGTTTTATACCTACTTCTTCATTTGAACAAGCGGAACGGTGGGCGAGAATAAAGATGAGACGTTTGAAAACGGAGATCGGCTATGTTTCGGTGTATGACTTCAACTTTGAAGAA
>JAFUBI010000107.1 GCA_017460285.1 Oscillospiraceae bacterium
CCGTCTTGGGGTAGGGGTAGTTTACCCTTTTTGAGACCCCGAGTTTTTAACAAACATTTAAAAGAGGCTGTGAACCAACTTTCTCATTTTAGTGAGATAGTTTTGTCACAGCCCCTTTTCGTGTTCAGAAAAGTTCGTCCAAAAGAAGATAATAGCGCAACTTCACCGGATCTTTTGGGATGTCCAAATAGTCGAAGAGCAGGTCCTCATAGTGCTGAGCCGATGGATCCCTGGCATATCTTCCGCTTAGGTTGTCTCGGATGCTTCTCCAGCAGAGGGCAATGTCCTGCCAGCGGTCAGAGACACCGGATCGACTGAGGTCAAGAAAACCGGAAAGACTGTCTCCGTCAAAAAACAGATTTGGCAGGCAGAAATCTCCGTGGGTGACACATAGATCCTCTTCGGGACGATTATTGTTCAACCAGGTCAGCAGATGACCAGGGGACTGAAATCCATTTGGACCATAGGTGTGGGGTTCTGTATTTTCCTCCGTTGCGATCCCTGTTTCGATGTTGTGTTTTGCTGCGCGGAGTTTTACGTCAAGACATTGATTTACGGGGCACTCCAGCGGGTCAAGAGACCACCAAAGTTTTAAAGATACCGCCAGTCTTTGAACCAGGACTTCAGGATCCTTTAGATAGTCTTGAGAGCAGGACATTGTACCGGGAAGTCTCGCCATAAGCAGATAGTCAGTCCCTTCCTGTGAAAAGAACTCAAACATTTTGGGTACAGGGAGTTTCCCATGTAGCCAACGCAACATTGCTGCTTCGCCCTGAGACTCTGAGCCGGATCGAGACACTTTCAGCACCATATTCTCAAAAAGATATACAGAAGACGCAGAAAGACCCACGGTGTCCATCTCGGGACGCTGTGAGCCGATCCATTTACTCAGTCTTTCAGGGAAAATATGGTTCATCGCTTCATGTTGTTGGCAGAAGCGCGGAGCTTCTGCTGCTTCTGTTTCTCGATCCATCTCAGTGCAGCGCGATTTGCTTCGCGAAGGACTTTTTTGAGACGGACATGCGTGACCAATTTCATTGCTTCGGAGAATGGAACAAGGACAGCACCGTTGAGTTCCTCTTCCTGGTAAACGATCTCCTGGTCTTCATAATACGCAAGGAAATAAACAACAGTCTTTTCGGTGTCCGGTTTGTGTTTCAGCATGTAATGATCCACTTTGCGGAAATCGCCGACGATGGAAGCATTGACACCGGTCTCTTCACGGATCTCCCGGATAGCTGTCTTCCGTTCTGTTTCGCCGGGTTCCATGTGCCCCTTTGGGAAGCCGTAGTAGTTTTCTTCCACAAGGACGAAATAAGGAACATCGTTTTTCACGGTGAAAAGTACGCCGCCACAGCTCCTCTCATAGTTCATCGGACGTTCCTCCCTTCACGGGAAAAGACCGTCATATCGACTCCGGTATCCCGGACGAGGATATCACTAGGGAAGCGGGAGAACTTCGCGGCTACATACAGGTCTCCGGCTGCGCCTCCGATGTTCATGATCTGGAGAAAATAAACGACCCAAAGCCACGGTCCTTTCACCAAAAAGGCGAGGAGAAAGAATACGATCCCCCAAACGACCACAGGAGCCAGAGCGATATGGATGTATGGGAGTTTTCCGAAATAATCTTCCAGGCTCCCCGCATAAGCATAAAGTCCAGTAAAACCGAACCGAACCTTAGTAGCACCGTAGTACTTCATCACGGCAGCGTGGGTCAATTCATGCAGACAGAGATAGGCGATCAGAGATACGAGAAAGACGAGCATTCTTGCAAGATATGCGCCAAAACCGTCTTCCATTTCAAATAAGTGCCAGATCGGGTAAGATAGATGCATAGGGATCCCTACTGCTAAACTTAAAACGAGTGAAAGCACATTTACGAATGTGGCAGTTTTCTTATCCTTTTGCAGATCGACGGAATAATATTCCGAATACCCCTCAGGCAGAACCTGACAAGTAGGCATAACGAATCCTCCGTTGTGAATAGATGACATACTAGAAGTATACCTTATTTGAGGCGTTTTTAGAACAGAGAAGAATCGTGCGATCAGACCCTGGTTTTTGGTAAAAATATGTAGGATACGAAAGAGTATTCATTGTGATATGATGGAAAAAGAAATATAGGAGGTTGTGAAAATGGAATTTAGTGAATTGGTAAAGTCTCGTTATTCCGTGCGCAAGTTTGATGAACGTCCGATCGAGGAAGAAAAACTGCAGTCGATCTTAGAGGCGGGGCTTGTGGCGCCGACCGCAAAGAACTATCAGCCGTTTAAGATCTATGTTCTTAAGAGCGAAGATGCGCTCAACAAGATCAAGGAGGCGACAAAATGCACTTATGGAGCGCCAGTCGTTCTGATGTTGACCTATGACTTGGCACAGGAATGGCTCAATCCGCTGGATCCGTCTTGCACATCCGGACAGCAGGACGTGAGTATCGTTGCTACACATATCATGCTTCAGGCCTGGGAACTTGGCGTCGGCTCCTGCTGGGTCAATTTCTTCGAGCCGACCCTTGCGGCTGAACTGTTTGAGATCCCGGATACGGAGATCCCGCTGTTGCTGATGCCTCTCGGATATCCTGCGGAAGGATCCGAGCCGGGTCCGAACCACGCCGCCAAACGTCCACAGGAGGAACTGGTGGTCGTCCTTTGATGAAAAAGAACAAGAAGAGCAAGACAAAAACAGAGATCATCCTGGATACGCTTATCGTCCTCTTGGTGGGAGTGATGCTGTTTTCCGGTTATAAGTTGGTCACGTCTCTGAATGAGTATCGCAAGGGACGGGCGGAGTACGATGATATCCGAAATCAGATGATCCGCACCAGCGATGGCTCTGAATCAGATCCGGTCACGGACGGGTACCTCCGATTTGATTTCAACGGGTTAAGGACGATCAATCCGGATTTCAAATGTTGGATCGATATCCCCGGCACCAGGATCTCCTATCCCGTTGTTCAGGGAAAAGATAACGATTATTATCTGAGGAGAACATTCTCCGGAAACTGGAACGTAGGCGGTGTCATTTTTCTGGACTACAACGCTTTGGGTGAGTTGAACGGAAAGAACACGGTCATTTACGGGCACAGGATGAATGACGGTTCCATGTTCACGGATCTTAAGAAGTTTCTGGATCGATCTTTTGCGGAAGAGAACAGGGAAGTACACCTCTACAGAGAGGGAGAAGTGCTGATCTATACGATCTTTTCCGCAAGCAAGACGGATGTCTATTGTGATTGCTATCAGATGGTGCTTCCGGATGACGAGACTTTTATGAACTGGATCGCTTCCCAGGTCGCAAGATCCGAGATCGATTTTGGGGTCATTCCGGATGAGAACAGCAGGATCCTTACGCTCTCCACCTGTGTTGGGAACGGTGAGGAGACGGGAAGATATGTCGTTCAGGCTGTCCTGACTTCGATCATCAGCAGATGAGGGCTGTTGACACTTTTTGAGCAAGAGAAGTAGAATTATTCAGGATACTTTTTCGCAATCACACTGTGGATCATGTTTCCCGAAGGAAATGTGATCCGCAGTTTTTTATTTGAGGAGTAAGCAAATGCAATATGATGTGATCATCGTCGGCGGAGGTCCCGGCGGGATATACGCAGCGTATGAACTGAGCAAACAAAGACCGGGGAGCAGGATCGCATTGTTCGAACTGGGACATCCTTTGGAAAAAAGGACGTGTCCGATCGACGGTGTGAAAGTGAAGTCCTGCATCAACTGCCCTGTTTGTGCGATCATGAGCGGTTTCGGAGGAGCAGGCGCTTTTTCGGATGGTAAATACAACATTACCAACCAGTTCGGCGGTACTTTGTATGAAAAGATCGGAAAGAAAACCGCTACGGAACTGCTATGGTATGTAGATGGTATCAATATGACGCACGGTGGAGAGGGAACAAAGATCTATCGCGCAGTCAATCAGGACATCAAGAAAAAATGTCTTCAGAACGGGCTTCACCTTCTGGACGCGGAGGTCCGGCATTTGGGAACAGACGTGAACTATGTCGTCCTCCAGCAGCTGTACGATGAATTGAAAGACAAAGTGGATTTCTTCTTCGATACTCCAGTCAGAAAGATCAAGGTGGATGAAGAGGGGTATACTGTCGTAACAGACAAGGACGAGTACTCCTGTACCTATTGTGTCGTTTCAGTGGGAAGAAGCGGAAGCAAATGGATGCAGACGATCTGCGAGGAACTTGACATCCCGACGGAATCCAACCGCGTCGATCTCGGAGTCCGGGTCGAACTTCCTGCCCAGGTGTTTTCGGACCTAACCGATGAATTGTATGAGAGCAAGATCGTGTATCGCACGGAAAAGTTCGAGGACAACGTCCGCACGTTCTGCATGAATCCTCACGGTATCGTTGTAAATGAGAACACCAATGGTATCGTCACGGTGAATGGACATAGTTTCGAGGATCCGTCCAAGCACACAGACAATACGAACTTCGCTCTTTTGGTGAGCAAGCATTTCTCAGAACCATTTAAGGACAGCAACGGATATGGAGAATCCATAGCGAGACTTTCCAATATGCTGGGTGGCGGCGTGATCGTACAGCGCTTTGGAGATCTGGTCAGGGGGAGAAGAAGCACGGTCAGTCGAATCGCTGAGTGCACAGTCGTGCCTACTCTGGCTGCGACTCCCGGAGACCTGAGCCTCGTGCTTCCCAAGAGGATCCTTGATGGCATTATCGAGATGATCTATGCTCTGGATAAGATCGCACCAGGTACAGCGAACGACGATACGCTTCTCTATGGCGTCGAGGTCAAATTCTACAACATGGAAGTATCCGTGGATGAGAATCTGGAGACAAGATATCCCGGACTCTATGTCATAGGAGATGGAAGCGGTGTGACACATTCGTTATCCCACGCTTCAGCAAGCGGAGTGTATGTCGCGAGACATATCGCCGAAAAGATCTAAGACAGATGAGAATAACAAACAGGCTGACCGAAAAGAAAATCGGTCAGCCTGAAATATTGTTGGCTATTATTTTCTGAGTTGGAAGGTAGGCATCACTTCGATCCCAAGATCTGCTGCGAATTGTTCCGCCACAACCACGACGTCTTTCCTCAAATAGCGGGGATCGTGAGCATCCATGTTGATCAGGTAGCGCAGATCATAATCTTTGGAAAGAAGGAACGCTTCCTTGTTCGGGTAGTCGCGCTTGTCATAAGCCCCATTTCCATTGATCTCCACAGGTAGATCATGCTTCTCGCATTCTTCGAAGATCTGCTTCATGACGGATTCTGCCTCTTTGTCGAAACCGTTCCTGTACCCTTGAAGTGCAAGGTCAGGGTGACACAGGAACTGAAACAGCCCTGTATTGATGCCGTCGCACACAGCGTCTGCATAAACATGCATCTCTTTGGCAGTTTTCGTGCGTGAGAAAGCGTCATAAACGCGGTTCGGTCCACAGCGATGCTGTCCGAGGATCAGCAACTCATACCCATATTTGTCACGCAGCATATAGTATTCGTCCATGCACTCCGGATAGTATTCACACTCAAAGCCCTTGATCACGTGGATCCGATCAGAGTAACGCTCTATAGCAGCATTGAGAAGACTGTCGTATTCATCGATCTCTTCCCACTGGATCCTACGGGGATCCAAATTGTCGCTGTGTGGAACGTGATCCGTCATCCCGAGTTCAATGAAATTTTCCTGGACGGCGACCTCAATGTAGTCTTCGATCTCGCCTACAGCGTGTCTGCACCAGCGGTTATGTGTGTGGTAATTTGCGATCATATAGATACCTCATAAATCGTTTTCGGAATTGTATTATAGCACATGGGGAGCGAAAGGTTCGTGCAACTATTGCAGAACAATTGAAACATCAGACCTGTTTATTGGACTGATTCCAGAAGATAGGGCAGGAAATATCGGATCTGTTTCTTCCACCACGGCCAATCGTGGTTGACATCGTATCCCCAGTAATCAAACCAGGCGTGTATTCCTTTTTCGCGGAACGTCTTATCCAGATACCGTTGAGAAGAGAGCCCTTCTTCCCAAGCGCCTTGACCGATACAAAAGATGATCTTTTTCTGGTTGTAAAGATCGATGTAGGGATGATCTGCAGGCAGGTTGGGCATGTATGCTTCGGGAGAGTTGTTGTAAAGAACTTCGTTCATCCAACCTCCAAAGAAGTAGGCGGAGTCGTAGACTCCTGACATCGCAAGCATTCCGGAGAACAGATCCGGACGCCTTAAAAAGGTATTCGCGGTGTGATTTGCTCCCATGCTGCATCCGGTGCAGAAAGGGAGGATCCCAGAGGAGTTTTCGGACATTACGAAGGGAACGACCTCCTCTGTGACATATTGGAAATAGTTTTCCTGGCGCGAAGCACGCCACACCGGATCTCCGGCGGAGAGAGACCAGCTGTCAGCGTCTACCGAATCGACACAGAAAAACTGGATCGTTCCGTTTTCCAGTACATCCTTCAGGACATCACACATCCCGAAATCCGCAAAATTGTGGCACATGGAGTTCTGGCAGGGAAAGACCAGAAAGGGAACACCTCCGTGACCGTAGATCGCTACATGCATGTCTTTTTCTAATCTGGGGCTATACCAGTTGACTTCTTTAAAATACAAATCGGTTCCTCTCCGGGCAGTCTTGCTGCTCTTGTTTTTGTAATAATAGCATTTTCCGATGGTTTCGACTTGAATGAGGAGGGGAACGGAAAGAAGAAAGGATAAAGATGGAGCAACAAAGAAACAAAAC
>JAFUBI010000108.1 GCA_017460285.1 Oscillospiraceae bacterium
AAGTACTAACTCGTTTCATTTGTGTGCTCCTATCCCTTACTTGCTAAAACTCCCCAATACACAATGATATGATCTAAGGCCAATTTCTCGCCCTGGAGCTATTCCATTGACTCTTTCAACTTTTTTTAAAGCTGCTCATATCGAACCAGCTCCTATCCATGTCAATCACATGGCATTTCTGCCTGTGTTCACAACTTCGCCCTTCGGCTTTGAAACCCACACTGTACCGGATTTTGTAAGTCCTCTCATATAAAGGCACGGGAGAACGGGTTTTGAGGGTATATCAGAATATTTTTTCTCACACTTCCTGGAACTTGTTCGTAGGCACCCATAGCTTCGCCCTCCGGCCTATGCTATATCATGCAGCTACCGGATCTCACACTCAACTTTATCCCTCGACCTTACTGACAGGGCAAACCGCTCCGTGTCAGTTATCCCGAGTTCTTTTGATACCCTCCGCATGAATGACCAACTATGGACTTTCGCAAAATCATTCCATTCCTGCACTCTCATCCGGAGAGTATTGATGGGAGGTCCTTTCCGGATTCTCTCATTGGCTCTATTTCGCCCCGCTTTTTAGCCGTCATTCAATTGTTGATCATACTGCCCGATAGTACAGACGGTAAAACGACCGTTTATCTCGGATTTCTACCGTCATTCCATTCCTGCACTTCTATAAGCAAACCACCGAAAACTACACTGTCTAGCTCTTATGGTTTTCTACATTAACCTTCCCTGATCTATCCCGAGGGTATCGTTTGTACCGAAGATGCTGAGGATATATGAGTGGGACTAATGGGCTTCAAAAAGTGATTGTTTTTGTTCAAATTGCCCTATTTTGCGGTCGTTTCTTCGGTATAATCAGCACTTTCTACTGCATTTTCATAGTCCATTGCCGTCGTCTGACCGGCTGCAACGCCCTCGGTGCTTTCAGGCAAGAAGAGAATCTTTATCGTTGCAAATATGATCCTAAAATCTTCGAACAGATTCGGATTCGCGATATACATTAAATCCATCTGCAACTTGTCGTACGGAGTCGTATTGTACTTCCCATACACCTGAGCGTAGCCCGTAAGTCCAGCTTTCGCCTGAAGTCTCAATGAGAATTCAGGCATTATTTTTTCATACTCTTCCGCAATTTCCGGTCTTTCCGGTCTCGGACCGACGATGCTCATGTCGCCTCTTAGAATATTTATCAATTGAGGTAGTTCATCGATTCGTATCTTGCGGATAATTCTTCCTACCTTCGTAATCCTATCGTCGTTATCCCCCGTGGAAAGCCGAGCAACTCCATCTTTTTCAGCATCCGTCCACATACTGCGGAACTTAAGTACCTCAAATATCTTTCCATCCTTTGTAAGTCGCTTTTGTCTATAGAAAATGGGACCTCCATCCTCCGCCTTTATAGCCATTGCTGTAACAAGAAAGATTGGAGACAGAACGAGCATCCCTGCAGCGCTTCCAAAAATGTCTATCAGCCTTTTTAAAAACACAACCTCTGGGTTTGGTCTATACCTTCCTACCCTAAGCATAGGAAGATGGAACATATGCATTTTCCAAGCAGAACTCATGATCACATCCCCCACTCTGGGGATCAGGTAAACAAGGATATCTTCTGCAACACAATACTTAAGTATTACGTTCCTCTCCTTAGAATGGACTCCACACATGAATATCACAGCTGGTCTTGTCTTTCGAATCTCCTCCAAATCATTCTTAAGCGCATCATCTATATGAAGGCTTGATAAAACCTCAAACTTTCCTGCCAAAGAGTAATCTGAAATCAGTTGCTCCATTCCTTCACGCATGTCATAGATGATCATCGTTTTCTGAGGAGAAAACACACTAAAATACCACTTATGAGCACAAAAAGCCCATATGGTGGTTAAAACAGATTGACACCCCAAAATTGCAAGAAAGGGAAATAAATTCGGTACTTTTCTGGTGACAAGGGCTGTAACAATATACATCATGGCATCTGCAAAAAAGCAGGACAACACCTGGCTGTATGCCATTTCTGATATCCTGTACAAAGAAACCTTGAAAGCATCATAGATTCTTCCAAATACATAGTACAAAACGCAAAATAGAAAAAAGAAACCTGTCAAGGATCTAATACCATAGGGATACGGATAGACTTTATCGTTGTAATATGTTACCCATATAAACAAAAAAGGAATCGCAACAAGAGCAACATTCAAGAGTTTTACTACTCTTAATAAAGCATCATGCTTAAACTCTCTTGTCATCGATCTGTCCCTCTCTTACTTGATATTTGTTCCCTTTTACATTACGCAAAACGATCGTTTAACCCTCATTCTTTTCTTAAAACTCTTATGCTGTTTTCTCATAAAACAGAGAAAGCACTTTTTGTTTCAGGTCTTCCTCGTTTATATAAAACTCCATGAATTCTGGTGTAATATCTGTGGCTTCACCCACTACGTTCTCTCCGTCAATCGTAAGGATCTCCAACGGCTCAAACAGATCCACTTTCTGAATCAACTCACTCAACTTGTTCAAACTGCAGTCCGTCTCGATAGAACTCAGAACATCCAGCAGCATGCTGTCTACGAAATTGTCATTTGCCTGTATTCTTTGACGTAACACCTGCCCCAATGCCTGAAGATATTGCTGCTGCCGCTCCATCCGGTGAAGATTGGTGTTGTCTTCCAGATCATACCTTTGCCGAACATAGATCAGCGCCTGTGCTCCGTGAAGTGTAACTGTACTTCCCTTCACAAGTTCCGCATCAAACTGAGTGAGGTCATCCATGACCTCCACCGTCACGCCACCGAGATAGTCGTTCACAAGGGCTACCGCATCCATGGTAGTTTGGATATAATGATTGATCTTCACGCCATACAACAGATCAGATACAGCCTGACAGGTATTTATCGCGCTGTCTGAACCTCCGCTGCCGTAAGTATGAGACAAAGCAAGTTGTTCGAACCGATACCCCGCTTCATCTCCTGCAACACCCAGGATCTTCACATTGGTCATGGTGTCACGGTTCAGTTGAAGCGCTCTGCAAGTGTTATCATCCGTATCGATGACGATCAGCATGAGGAAGTCGGACTGATAGTTGTTCCGATACCCAGAATAATCTATATCCTCGCTGAACTTGTCGATGCCTATCAGCAGGATCGTCTCAAGATCGGTGCGTTCCACGTACCCCAAATTGTTGTCCGATTGCATCGGTTCCGGTTCAGTGGGTTCTTCCTTGGAAGAACAGGAACTCATGAAACAGGACAACAAGATCAACAATAGGATCGTCGCTATCGCTCTCTTCAAATCTCTCTCCAATACTGTTAAAAAGGCACAGCAAACACTTTGTCATGCACGCTGTGCCTTTTTATCGTCTAATCCGTAATCCGTTCTCTTCTTTCTTGAAAGAGGAGACGATCACACCTGCTGCTGCAACTGCGCATGTCAGAGCGGAAATTGCCACGAATCGCGAAACATCACCGGTGCTCGGGGATGTGGGAGTGGTGCTCGTGCTGGACG
>JAFUBI010000008.1 GCA_017460285.1 Oscillospiraceae bacterium
GCATCATTTCATCGTAGTTTGACTCCAAAGCCACCAACTGACATCCAGACAAGTACGACAGGATCCTGTCGTCCACTTTTCCCAAGTCTGTAGCAACAGCGAGATGTCCGTTTCCCTTTTCGATACGGAATCCACAACATGTCTTACTGTCATGAGAAGTGGCAAAAGGGATCACAGAAAAGGAGCCGATCTGAAATGCAGTGCCCGGCACCACTCTGTGAAAATCGTTGAGGTCTGAGAGGATCGCTCTGTTGAAAAGATATTCCCCGGTCTCCTGTGTTCCAAAGATCGGAACCGGATAGTGTTTGGCAAAGACCTGGATTCCTCCAATGTGGTCACTGTGTTCATGGGTCACCAGGATCGCTGAAACGGATTTAGCAGATAATCCCAGTTCCCCCATCGCAAAAAGCGTTTTCTTGCAACTTGCACCCATATCAATAAGCAATGTGGTATTTTCGTCCCACACTGCTGTACTGTTGCCTGAACTGCCACTATATAACGTTGCAAAATGAATCATGACTGTCTACAAGAAAGCGAAGGTGTATTCCTTCGCCCTATTTTATGCTTCAAGATTGGTTCGTTCTTCCTCAAGGTCCTCAACGCGCTCGATATCAGCGCCAAGCGCTTTGAGTTTTCCGACAAAGTCCTCATATCCCCTGTCGATATAGTCAACTCCGCGTACTTCAGTGACCCCATTTGCGCATAATCCTGCTATGACCATTGCAGCGCCTGCCCTGAGGTCTGTTGACATCACAGGTGAACCGGACAATGTATCCACACCTGAAATAATAGCGGTCTTTCCTTCAACCGTGAATCTTGCGCCCATCTTGCGGAGTTCATCGGCATAACGGAACCGGTTGCTCCAGATCCCTTCCTGAATCACAGATGTGCCTTCAGCCATAGCAAGAAGAACGCTTACCTGTGGAGTCATGTCGGTCGGAAATCCCGGATGGGGCATCGTCCTCAAATTGGTGGCAAGAAGCGGCCCACGGCGGCGAACATATGCACATTCTTCGTCCAGAGTCACCTCTCCGCCCATCTCTCTGATCCTGGAAACAATGGTCTCAAGATGTTTTGGCGTGATGTTATCGATCTTTACATCTCCACCGGTAGCGACAGCAGCAGCAATAAAGGTGCCCGCCTCAATCTGGTCCGGGATGATCGGGTATTCGACTCCGCGCAGATGCTTCACACCATTGATCTTGATGACATCAGTTCCGGCGCCGCGTATATCCGCCCCCATCATATTGAGGATATTCGCCACATCAACAACATGCGGCTCTTTCGCCACGTTCTGAAGAACGGTCCTTCCTTCTGCTTTGACAGCAGCAAGCATTGCGTTGATCGTAGCTCCGACGGAAACGATGTCAAAGATGATCTGTGTGCCTTTCATTCCGGCACCCGCATTGCAGTAGACCATTCCATGTTCTACGACACACTCGCAGCCCAATGCTGTGAACGCTTTCAAATGCTGATCGATAGGTCTCGCGCCGAGGTTGCATCCGCCTGGAAGTGCTACAGCCGCTTTCCCAAATCTGGAAAGCATAGCGCCAAGGAAGTAATAACTTGCTCTCATCCGTCTTGCTTCTTCATGTTCGATCACACTGGATACCAGACCGCGCCCATCGAGATAGTATTCATGCTTCCCTGTCATCCGAATATCAACGCCCATGCTGGACATGATCTCCAGAAGGATATGGACGTCACTGATATCCGGAACATTCTGTATCGTGCAAGGACCGTCTGCCATGATCGTGGCAGGCAAAATCGCAACGGCAGCATTTTTGGCTCCGCCTATCTCTACTCTTCCATGTAGCGGAATTCCTCCGCGAACTATAAGTTTCTCCAAAAGATCAACCTCTCTTATCCATATAACCAAGGTGCAGGATCGACACGTCCGTTGTACCCGCCTCCGATTCGAACCTCAAAGTGCAAATGACTTCCTGTTGAATAGCCTGTAGAGCCCATCAAGCCGATCAACTGACCTTTCGCAACAACTTCACCGACCTCCACCAGCCTTTGGTTCATATGCCCGTACAGTGTCGCGATGCCATTCTGATGGTCAATTATCACATATCTTCCATAGCCTACAGTCGTATCCTGCGACACAATGACAACACCGCTGTCAGCAGCATATATAGGCGTATTGTAACTATTCCAAATATCCATTCCCCCGTGTCCGTTGCCGAACCCTCTGGAAATGCCACCTCCTGGACCGGTAGGCCAAATGAATGAGCCAGTCCCTACTCCGGATCCTCCACCAGCTCCATTCGTTCCAATCACGATCTCCTGGTTTACAGGTTCCTTTGTGATCTCTTCACTGACCACGGATCTAGAAACTTCAACACCGTTCTCGTATACGATCTCCGTCGTGATCGTCTTCTCACCATCTTGACCGGAAGAAGCAAACCAGTAATAACCGACGTTGAAACGGCTGTCTCTTGTGACCACATTCTTGTACGCGATACGCTCAGTGCGCACCTGTGTCCTCGTGGTCTTAACGGTTATGACCGACTGATTTTCAGCGACAAGCAGTTTTGTATTCTCTTCAATAGTGTCTTTCAGGATCTGCTCGGGATTTAGAGCGACAAGTTGCTCCAATGTGATCCCGTTCTGAGTGGCTATCTCAGCGGTGGATTCCCCCCGCTTAGCATTGTAATAGATGTCCTGAGCCTCAGTGGAATTCACCAATTCATCAAGGTCATCAAAGGATTCGACCGAACTGGCAGGATATACCCCCGGGACCAAGGTGACATCCCTTATGAATTTAACAGTAACATCGTCACCAAGAGTAGAAGCATATTCAATATAGGGTTCAATGACAGCGTCAAGGTCCTCCTGAAGCAGATCACCTGCAGTCGTAGCACCATAGAATTGACCGCCGACATAGAGACCCGGTGCTTCCACGATCTCTGTTCCGGAAGCGGACAACAACCGGTTTGCCAGAACATCCTGTGTAGAGAGATCCGATGGAGATACAACCGCCATCGTCAGTGTCGCACTCGGTGTCCACTTTTCCTCACCGACATCAACAAGTCTGGAGTCGATGATATCCACTGCTGAGTCATAGACACTTTCATCTGTGACAAAACCGATCTGCTGACCATTGTAAGAAACACGGATCGCATAATTCAGCGACATGACAGTCCGAATCGTCAATACACACAAAGCGCAGCAGACAACTGGAAGGACATAACTCAAAAAGCGCTCAACCACATACTTGTTTTTTGCCCATCCATACCGAAAAAATGAAGAGACACGTGCTCGGACCATCCTCCCGGGAAGTCCTTTCATCTCCTTTAGAATAAGGAACAAGCCGCCGATACTGCCTGCCAATTTGACAAAAGGATTTGAAAGATCCCGGACAAGGCTGAACAAGCCTGTACACAGGATCGCCCACAATCTCTGAAGCCAGACAAGGATTCTGTTGCATGCAGCGGTAACACCGTGGCGCGTCATACGCCAGAGATGTTTTTCTTCCCGTTCTATCCTTGCTCCAATGACATAGAAAAAATCACCTACATTTCCGTATGCATGTTCCAAAATGTGCGAGACCAAGACCCGCTGTCTTCTGTGGTAACCTGCAGACCGGTTGTAAGAGAGGTGATTCAGTTTTCCTATCGTATAAGCCACCTAAAAATCGCTTTTGCTCCAATTATGCAGAATTACAGTCATTATAGCACAATCAGTATATTTTTCCACCCATAAGGCTTGCGTTAGGACTTCTCCCGCTATCTCGCTATCTCTCTGACATATCCATAATGCAAGAGTTAATATTCCCACAAGGACAGGTGGCAGATCCACGCTTGGGCCTGCCACCTGAAATTATTATTTATGTTGAAAATGGTTTCGAAATGCAAAATACGCTCCGATCTGATTTGCTTCGCTCCCGTAAGTGCAGCGGACAACCTCCGGACCGGGAAGAATATTTCCTGTATGAGCAAGTTCGGAATCATGGTAATACCAGTGGACCTTTTCCTGGATCTTCCGCAACACAGCAGGCTGCTGACAGATCCCTCCTCCAATCGCAACTCTCTCAAGATCCAACAGATTGCTGATGCTGGCGATGTGATTTGCAATGTTCGACGAAACAACATCCAAAGCTGCTTTTGCCTTTTCATCACCTGCATCATAGCGCCGGAAGAATTCTCTTCCATCAACTCCTTCTTCCCCATATTCCCTCAATAGGGCTGATGTGGAGCAGTTATTTCCACAGCAGTTCTTCTCAAGTCCAAACCAGTCCTGCCTGGCATTCATAAAACTGAATTCGCCAGCCACGTATCGGGGACCGTGAAGTATCTTTCCGTCCAGAATAAGACCGCCGCCGATGAATGTGCCTATGACGTACGCTGCAGAGTTTACTGTGCCTTTGAGAGAGCCTGCTTCGTATTCCGCTAAAGCAGCACACTTTCCGTCATTCTCTATCACTACAGGACAACCGCATCTTTTTGACATCTCAGGACCGATGGGAACGCCCCAGTTGTAGGATTTTCCGCTTCCAATACATATCCCGTCATCGGAATTGATAAATCCTCCCATTGAGATCGCGATTCCTTCCACCTCGTTCTCATGTTTTCTGTAAACATCCTCCATAACCGAGGCAAAGTCTTCAAAAGAAGTGTCCGGGGTCGGAACATACCCGGTATCGACCGGCGCTAGGTCATCACCGATCACTGAATACTTGATCTCTGTTCCGCCTACATCAAATACTACCAGTTTCATAAGTGCTCCTCATTGCGTAAGATGCGTGCGTTGCCCATTACGGTTTCAGAATATTGTCAGTTATCCGCCCGATTGTATCCATTTTTCATGTGAACGCTTGCCTCATGGAGAACTTTGTTCAGCGTGGATACCGTCTCTTCCTTCGCCATTTCCGCTATTTTTTCGTTTGCTTCGTGAAGAATGGATGCATCCGCTCCATCTTCGATCTTTTTGCTGTATTCCAATACGATCTGACGACCTCTCGTAGCGATCGCTGCTTGATAGCGGTCGATGAGTTGGACAGTGCTTCCATACCAAGGATCTGCAAGAGCTCCGATGAGCCGGATCCCCCAATAATAATTCTCTGTTGATGCGTCCAATGTGACTTTGCTCAAATAATCCGGGATCTTATCCACATTGGCAAAGACAGGCAGCATTCCCCCATACGTTGTGGAGCCAAAACAGATCCACTCAATTCCCTTCACAGTGTCCGGAACTTCGCTTCGGATCTGGCAGATCGATGTCACACCGGTTCTGTTGATACCGATGGACCGGTATATGCCTCTCTTCCCCGTCTCCTGGCTGGTATATGGATCGTACGGCGTTCCCTGATAATGTCCAGAAAGCATATATTGGACATCTTCCGGAGTAACTTTGCGATCCGGAACTAACGCCCACGGTATGTTGTCGCTTTCCGGAGTAAACTCCGCGTCAGGTCCATCCCACTTGTGTGAGAAAGGTGTGATACAGCGACCCATGAACCATGCTCTGGGCGTGTTGTACACATGATCTTGATCTGTATGAGATCCAAAG
This sequence comes from Oscillospiraceae bacterium, assembly GCA_017460285.1. Classification (GTDB taxonomy): domain Bacteria; phylum Bacillota; class Clostridia; order Oscillospirales; family Ruminococcaceae; genus RUG11783. The sequence goes on from JAFUBI010000008.1 coordinate 5,515, forward strand.
ATATTTCTCGGATTAAACGTGCCATCCTGATTGAGATCCAGGTGATTCTCACGGATGAACTCTTTCAGATCTGCAGAGCAGAGATTGGATTCTTGCTTTCCGAATGCGTCTTCCAGATCGAAACTGTCCATTGCAAACTGGTTCGGAATGATCGCCACCATGTCATCCGGCAGTTTTCTTGCCATCCAATGATGTCCACCGATCGTTTCCAGCCACCACACCTCATTCTCATCGTTAAAGGCGACGCCATTGGTCTCATAGGTGCCATACTGTTCCAAAAGTGAGCCTAAACGAAGTGCACCTTCTCTGGCAGTGTGTATGTAAGGAAGCACCAAAACTACAAAATCTTCCTCACCGATACCGCCGGGAACATCTTTTTCTTTTCTGTTTTTCGCTTTCTTGTACCGCACCAAAGGATCCGCAGCCAAAACTCTCGGGTTGGATGTGATCGTCTCTGTCGCCGTCATTCCGACATTTGCCTCGTTGATCCCTGTGGCTGCCCAAACACCATTTTTGGGATCCACACTGGGACAAGCAGTATAACGCATGGGATCATCCGGAAGAACAACCTCCAGATGTGAGATCACGCTCTTGTACTTTTTTGGTTGTTTCTTGGGATCGACCGAAACGAGTTTCTTGACATCGAAGAAACCGTCATCTGTTCTTGCGATCATCGTGGAATTGTCGTTGCTGGCTTTTTTGCCAACAAGAACTGTAGTACATGCCATAAAAAATATACCTCCGTATCAGCAGAACGATCTCTGCCTGTTTCTTATTTAATTCGAATCAAACGGTCTTCAAAAAGCGGATAAAAGCTTTTTTGCCCTCATCGTTCCTCTTGAAGACACCGGCGTGCTCCAAAACCTGAGAAAAAACGAGTCCGACTTCCTTTTCCAGGATCTTCTGCGCATTCTCAGCAGTGAAGTCATAGCGTTTCTTCAGTCCTTCAGCCCAATCCGCGTGTTTTTCCGTTCTTTTGTCTTCTCTCAGATCCTTTCCGTTTATCAAAGCATCTGCAAGAGCACTTAATTCTTCCTTTAAGCGGGCAGGAAGAACGGCTAATCCCATAACTTCAATAAGTCCGATATTTTCCTTTTTTATATGGTGGAGTTCCGCATGAGGATGATACAGACCGAGGGGATGTTCCTCTGTGGTGAGATTGTTCCGTAGGACAAGGTCCAGTTCATAATCCTCATCTCTTCTTCTGGCGATCGGTGTGATCGTATTGTGCGGCACACCATCCGTTTCCGCATAAACAGTTACAGACTCATCCGTATACCCCCTCCATCGGTCCAGGACTTTATCTGCCAATTCCGCCAGACGATCTCTGTCTAAACAACGGATGCGCAGGACAGACATAGGCCATTTCACGATGCCCGCCTGAACATCTTCATATCCGGGGAACACGAATTCCTCTTCCACCTCTGCTTTTGCCATTGCAAAAGTATATCTGCCTCCCTGAAAGTGGTCATGAGCTAGGATCGAGCCGCCTACGATGGGGAGATCCGCGTTCGATCCTACGAAATAGTGAGGAAACTGTGTTACAAAGTCCAGCAGTTTATCAAAACAAGCCCGATCGATCTTCATAGGAGTGTGAACTCGATTGAGGCAAATGCAATGCTCATTGTAGTAAACATAGGGCGAATACTGGAAGAACCATGGAGATCCGTTGATCGTGATAGGGATCATCCTGTGATTCTGCCTCGCTGGGTGATTGACCCTGCCTGCGTACCCCTCGTTTTCAGCGCATAACTGACATTTCGGATAATCCGACACCGCCATATCTCTCGCTGCCGCGATCGCTTTGGGATCTTTTTCCGGTTTCGAAAGATTGATCGTGATATCAAGTTCTCCATATTCTGTTTGCGCCTTCCATTGGACATCCCGGGCGATCCTGTCCCTCCGGATATAGTTCGTATCCTGGCTGAATCGATAGTACCAGTTGGTCGCTGTTTCCGGATCCTCTTTATATATCTCATTAAAATGGGAGATCACCTGTGCCGGTCTCGGGGTCAGTCTTCCCAGGATCTCGGTATCAAGCAGATCCCGATATACTACAGAATCATTTTCCAAAACGCCGCGATGAAAAGCGTCGTCCAGCAGCACGTCCAATACATCAGCCAGAGCGATCTCTTCATCTTCCAGATCTGTTTCTGTATAACTGTCCAGTTTTAAAACATCCAGCACATTGTTGATCGCCCAGTTTTTTTCACTCTCTTCGATCAGTCCCTTTTCCAGAGCATAGGCAACAAGTTGAGTCACTGCTTTGTCGGTCATGCGATTCTTCTCCTAAGTATTTTGTTTATCTTTAATTGGCTTGTTTCGGATGCGCCAATAACTCCCTTGCATCCTCAATGTAATAGTGAACCAAAAGATCCACGCAGGCACCATAGCTTTTTCTGCCCAGTGTTTGGCTGTAACTGTAGAGAAAATTCTCATACACAGTGTTGGATACCGTCTTCACAGTTGTATCGAAACGGTTCCAGTATTCCCGGTTTGCAGCGAAATCTGTCAAGACTTCCTCTGATAAGGAGGAATAGACATAACTCCACATCGTATAGTCGGATCTGTACAGAGCATTCCCAAGATGTGTATAAGCCAGCAAACAAGCGGAATAACAGAATTCCGGATCTCCGTAAAGAAGGCTGGACATGACTGCACAGAAATTTGCTTCCTGTTCTTTGGCCACTCCTCTCTGATGCGCCAGCTCGTGTGCCACTGTCGCCGGAAACAGGCTCGTGGGAAAATCCGTGTTTACATTTGCCTCGGCAGTAAATGGGAAAAAGAATCCTGTAAAATCCACGTAACTCATGACGATGGAATACCGCACACCTTTTGCCCGAACATCCGGAGCTTCCAGACAGGGATACATCTTCTCTGCGATCGAATAAACCTCGTTAGACCGTTCAAGTACTGCCTCCCGATCAAAACAACATACCCCGTTTTCGTCTCTCGGAACGAGTTTCGCATACTCGTTGCACAGTGAGGCAAAGTAAATGGTAACTGCTCTAAGATCTTCAATATCTACCGGTCCATCGTCCAGACCGCTATGAGCAGCAAAATCATCGCCGTAATAATACACTCCCCAGAGCAGACAAAACAGGGCAGAAAAGGTAAGCCCTATACACAGCACGGTAACGGTGAGAAGAAAAAGCCTTCTTCC
>JAFUBI010000109.1 GCA_017460285.1 Oscillospiraceae bacterium
CGATCTCCTGGAACGGTTTGTCCGGGCAAAGTTCCCGTCTCAACTCGTTGGGAAGCCACATTCCCATGATATTCTTCTGGTAGCGGTTGTATCCAACTCCGCCTTCGTTGGAATAGTTGGCTTTTCTGCTGCCTTCATCCGTGATGGGATGCTCGGTCTTTACGCCAAGCAGAGACCAGGTGCCGCTGGAAAGGTACATCTCGTTTCCTTCCATCGGGATCCCTTCCACAGCGCTCCCCGTATCGTGTGTGGCACACAGGACAACTTGGATCCCGTTGTACACTCCGACAAAGTCACCCGGATGATCCAGTTTCGGAAACAGTTCCTGCGGAAGATCTAAACGGTCAATGATCAACCGGTCGAACTCCAATGTCTCGTGGTCGATCATGCCCATCGTTGTGGCATTGGTGAACTCTTTCTTTTTGACGCCTGTCAATCTGTACATCAGATATTCCGGCATCATCAAAAAGTCTGTGACTCCTTCCAGACGTCCGGCAAGTTTATCTGCATAGAGTTGATAAATGCTGTTGAAAGGCTGAAACTGGCATCCGGTATGTTCATACAGTTCCTCAAAGGAGATCTTTTCATGGACTTTGGGAACGACCTCATCCATGCGGTGATCCCTGTAGGCATACACAGGTCTCACTTCCTCTTCGCCCTTCAGCAAGACATAGTCTACGCCCCATGTGTCGATCGAGAGCGAGGATATCTCGTATCGCTCCTGCGCGGCAGCGATCCCCTCTTTCACATAATGAAACAGTTCGTCCACATTCCATACGAGATGCCCATCGACTTCCTGAACCCCGTTCGGAAAGCGGTAAACTTCCTCCGTGTGAAGGTCGCCATCCTCCATCCAGCCGACGATATGTCTGCCGCTGGACGCGCCGATATCGATTGCAAGACAATACCTCATCTTATTTCTCCCCAATCCGGTCCGAGTGTTTTTCATAGAGGAACTCCTCATCCAGGCGGATCCCAAAAGGTCCCTGCAAGGCACGGAAATCATCCGGCTGGATCGTATTTCTCTTACGGTCAGACATGCTCATGACTTTTACAAGGATCTCTGCGCTCTTTTCGACAGTATGCATCAATCCAAAGGTCTCATCGAAGTCATGACCGCATACGAACATTCCGTGATGTGCCCAAACGGCGACATTTTTTGTCTTCATGATCTCACTGGTTTTTACTCCGATCTCTCTGCCGCCGGGAACCATCCATTCCACGACGCCGATCCCCTGAGGAAATACGACCGGGCACTCTGTTGCCATCTCCCAGATCTCTCTCGTAAAGACGTCGTCTTTCAGTGGAAGCACAAAGGTCAAAGCGATGGTGTTTGCAGGATGTGCGTGATAGACCACTCGCAGTTCAGGGTCTCTTCTCTTGATGACCTCAAGGTTCATGAGATGTGTGGGAAGTTCACTGGTAGGTCTCCCTCCATTGACGAGTCCCCAAACGATCTTGTATTTCGTCCCGCTTTCATTGACCCGGATCACAGCCACATTGTCCGCGAAATCCAGTTCGATGTTTCTCATGTATTTTCCGCTGCCCGTCACCATGAAGTATTCGCCTGCAAGTTCCGGAACTTCTGTGCCGATCTCCGCCCAGGGTCTGTCTTCACACCACTGATCCTTCAGCGCTTCCACCTCTTCCGCCGTCATCCGGTAGGAGAGATTCCCGCCGTTGCGCTCATGCCAACCCTGATAAAAACCATCCGAACAAAGTTTTGTAAAGCCTTTGACTACTTTGCTGTTCAGCATGTCTCCTTAACCTCTCTTCGATAGAACTTCGTCTTCATAACGCACGACTTCGTCGTACCATTCTGTCGGTGTGTTCTGGCTCTCCAGATAATAATTCCATACATCACCGAACGGCATGCTCTTCATTTCCTCACTCAGAACGAGCAATTTGGAGAAATTGCGGTCATTCTGGAGTTTTGCCATCTCTGCATTGGGGAGGAGTTCGGCATACAGAAGGGCTTTGATCATATCGCGCATTCCGACGACCCAGGCTGCGATGCGGTTGATGGAGGCATCAAAGAAGTCCAGACCGATCATTACGCGATCTACCCCGCCGCGCACGATCTCTTTTGCAATCTCTCTAGTCTCGTCATCAAATAGGACCACATGGTCGCTGTCCCAGCGTACAGGACGGCTGACATGGAGAGCCATCTTGTCATAGAAGAGAAGCATGGAGGAGATCTTGTCGCTCACGACTTCTGTCGGATGGAAGTGACCGGTATCCAGCAGGCACAGACAATCGTTCTTAGCTGCATAATTCATATAGAACTCATGGCTGCCTACAGTCATGCTCTCCACACCGATTCCAAAGACTTTGCTCTCAACGGTGACATACACCTTCTCATGGTCATATGGCGTTACCAGGATCTCATCGAGAGACTTTTTCAGCCTTGCTCTCGGAGCGGTACGGTCAGCAGGAATATCCTTGAAACCGTCCGGGATCCAGATGTTCATCATACAAGGCTGCCCGAGTTCTTCCGCAAAGTACTCGCTGATGCGAATACAGGCGATACAATGGTCTACCCAAAATTTGCGGACATCTTCCTTCTCGCTGCTGAGTGTCGCCTCGTCACTGAGAGGATGGGAGAAACAGGTGGGGTTGAAATCCAGACCCAATCCGCGCTCTTTTGCGAATTCGACCCATTTTCTGAAATGTTTTGGCTCTAATGCGTTGCGGTCCACCCACTCGCCCTCATCAAAGATCGCATAGGACGCATGCAGGTTGATCTTGTGCTTTCCGGGGATCAGCTTTAAAGCTTCATCGATATCTGCCATCAATTCTTCCGGCGTACATGCCTTTCCTGGATAGTTGCCTGTAGTCTGGATCCCTCCGGTAAGAGGTCCCTTGCTGTCAAAACCGTTGACATCGTCTCCCTGCCAGCAATGCATGCTGACCTTCACTTTTCTGAGTTCTTCCAAAGCTTTATCGGTATCCACACCGACTTTGCTGTACATTTCCTTCGCTTCCAGATAACGACTTTCAATAGACATGGTAGTTCTCCTTGCATGATTCTTTAAGATACTTTAATGGTACCTTTCCTCTTCAGAAAACGATATACCCGAATTTTCACAAAATACTGTCCTTTCTTGCACCAATATCCTATAATTGATGCATGAATCCTGTCTTATTTGAAAAACTAATGCCTATTACGGAGGAAGAGCGTGATATCCTGGATGGAGATCGCGTTATTGACCGAAGTCTCTACTACAGCGATGACAGAAGCAGCGAGATCGATTCTTCCAGAGTTTTAAAAAATGGAAAGCAGATCGACTTCCGCCCTCATACACGCTTCATCCACTTTCCGAAACACACCCACAATTATGTTGAATTCATCTACATGGTCCAGGGTACGACGACCCACTACATCGATGACGAGGAGATCCGCCTTGAGGAAGGCGACCTTCTCTTTCTCAACCAACATGCCACACAGGAGATCCTGCCTGCGGGAAAAGACGACATCGCTGTAAACTTCATGATCCTCCCTCAATTTTTTGATGAGGCTTTCCGCATGATCGGTGCTGAGGACAATGCTTTGCGAGATTTCATCATCAGTTGTCTTACCGATGACGACCTCGCATCCAACTATCTGTATTTTCATGCGAAGGATATCGTACCTGTGCAGAATCTCCTCGAGAATCTGATCTGGAACCTGCTGGAGGAAGAGCCGAACCGCAGGAGCCTGAACCAGGTGACGATGGGACTACTTTTCCTCTCCCTCATAAATCACTCGGAAGAGATCCGTATCTCCAACCGCTCCTTCGATCGCCAGGTCACCATGTCCGTTCTTCGTGAGATCGAGACCGATTATCCCAACGCCACCCTCTCCCGCCTCTCAGAAGAACTTCATATAGACTTATACACTCTCTCCCGCATCCTCAAAAAAGAGACAGGAAAGACCTTTAAAAAACTGCTGGAAGAAAAGAGACTGAATCAGGCATGTTTTCTTCTGACCAACACCAAACTTACCGTAGACGAGATCGCTCGGAATATCGGCTACGAAAACCTGAGTTTCTTCTATCGCCTGTTTCAACGAGCATTTGGGATCACGCCACGGGCTTATCGTTTGCAGAACAGATAACGGACTCTGTACTCTTAATTCTGTCGTGGACATGCACAACAAAAGATTGGCTGTTTCAAATAGTTTTGAGAAAATAGCCAATCTTTATTTTGTTGCTTTGACTTTTGCCTTGGCGTCTCGGTATAATCGCACTGTTCGCAATTAAGCACTTTGAATCGACTTTTGCATGATTGAATGAGGAATTAGAAAGACTTTATGGAAAACACGGAAATCAAAACGATCGGTAAAGATTACACCCTTGGCGGGTTGGCTAAATTTGTCTCTGCGCCAGTCATAACCCAATTTGCCCTGTCCATGCTGCAGACGCTGGACGACAGTTTGTTCCTTTCCCGTTATGTCGGGACAGACGCCCTTGCTGCTTTCAGCTTGTGCCACCCCCTGTTTATGATCCTGGATGCCGTAGCCTGCATGCTTTGCGGTGTGTCTGTCCTGTGCGCTACCCAGATGGGGGAAGGACGCACAGATCAAGCAAAAAAAAGTTTCACTTCGATCGCCCTCGTCCTCTTTATCTTTGGATGCAGTTTTGCTCTGGTAAGGATCCTGTTCCTGGAACCGATCCTTCGCGCACTGGGAGTAACAGATAACCTGATCCCCTACGCCATTGAGTTCCTGAGTATCTCCAACTGGTACCTTCCGATCATTACGGTGAACTATCTGTTCTCCCGTTTCTATGTCACAGCAGGCAAACCGAAATACTCCATGGTGACCACGCTGCTCAATGCGTTCTGCAACTTCTTCTTTGATTGGCTCTTCATCGCAAAGATGGGCATGGGGATCCGCGGTTCCGCTTTTGCAAACCTGATCGGCACCGCAGCCTGTGTATCCTTCGGGCTCTGGTTCTACAGCAGCAAACAGGCTGAAGTCGGTTTTTCCAGTCTCGTTGATGACTGGGGTACACTGCTTAGAAGAGTATTCCAGTTCGGTTTCCCCGAACTGATGACTTCCCTCTCCCTTGCTCTCAGCAGTTATGTGGCGAACCGGGTCCTTCTCAAGATCGGCGGCGAGTTGGTCATCTCCGCCCGCACGATCGTCAACAGCATTCAATTCATGTTCATGTCTGGTTTCTTCGGTCTGATCGACTCCTCTGTCCCTCTGGTAAGTTTTGCCTACGGTGAGAAGAACAAAGAAAAGATGGTACGGGTCATGAAGCAGATCCTGATCCTTTCCACATCTCTCTTTCTCTTCATCTTCCTTGTCTATTCCGTTTTTGGAAAAGGGATCGTATCTCTTTACATGAGCAGCAATTCGGATCCCTCCCTAGCTGACGCGATCTATGCGGGTCTCAAACTCGCGCCTCTGGGATTCCTGTTCTTTGGTTACAACATCGCCATCCGCGCCATGTTCAGCGCAGTGAACAACTCAAAAGTTGCAGCCATTCTCTCCGTTCCGGAGACTTTAATTTTCCCGAACGCGGCCATGCTGACTCTCCCCTTCCTTATGGGAGTCGACGGCGTGTGGTGGTGCTACCCCGTGAATCAGATCCTCACCTTCGCGATAACTCTGTATTTCGCTTATCGCTGCAGAAACCAATACGGGTATGGAAGATCCGGTATCGCGACCGCTTTGGAAAACTAGATCTTATGCTTCCAGGGAGCGCATCTGCGCTCCCTGTTGCTTTTGCCGCCAATTCTACGTTTAGTATAACTTCGTTTCCATTATACGTTTGGTTGTTTCAATGGGTCACTTTTCTTTTGTCCGCCTGGGTATATAATGTTTTAACAATAGGAGGGAACACGCTATGGATTCTATTTATCACTACAAATCACCTCTCGGTGGCATCACGCTCTCTTCAGACGGCTCCTCGCTGACCGGTCTCTGGTTTGATGATCAGCAACACTTTATGTCTACCGTCTCCTCAGACTGTAAAGAGGAAGCCCTTCCTATATTTGAGGAAGCATCCAATTGGTTGGACGACTACTTTCGAGGAGAGCATCCAGCCACAAAACTGCCCCTGGTCCTGAAAGGAACTTCTTTTCAAAAAGAAGTATGGGAGATCCTCCTCAGTATCCCCTATGGGAAAACAATGACTTATGGAGAGATCACAAAACGCATAGCTGAGAAGCGTGGTATACCTTCCATGTCCGCTCAGGCTGTGGGAAACGCAGTCGCGAGAAACCCGATCTCCATCCTTGTCCCATGCCACAGGGTGATAGGGTCAAATGGTTCCCTCACGGGATATGCGGGAGGTCTTGACCGCAAAAAACGGCTCCTGGAGCTCGAAAAAGCATTATAAAAGATCGCAGACAGTGTTTTCACTGCCTGCGATCTATTTGAATTGCTGTTAGTTTGTTGTTTCCTTCACCGCTGTTACCAAGCTGGTGACGTCCTGCAGATTGGAAGGGATGACGATCTTGGTCGCTTTGCCGTCCGCCATCTTCTCAGCTGCTTCCATGGAGCGTATCTTCAGATACTGCTCGGAAGGATTGGAACTGTTGATGAGCTGGATCGCTCTGGCCTGAGCCTGTGCAACAGCTGCAATAGCTTCTGCCTCACCTTGGGCGGTACGGATGCGCTCCTCACGGACAGCGTCCGCACGCAGGATCGCGGATTCCTTTTCACCTTCTGCCCGGGTGATAGCGGACTGCTTCTCACCTTCTGCTGCAAGGATGACTGCACGTTTTTCGCGCTCTGCCTTCATCTGTTTCTCCATCGCTTCCTGAATGGATTTCGGAGGAGTGATGTTCTGGACTTCAACACGTGTGATGTCGATGCCCCACTTGTTTGTGGCTTCATCCAGAACTTTGATCGTCTCTGCGTTGATGGTCTCACGACCTACCAGCGTCTCGTCCAATGTCATGGATCCGATGATGTTGCGCAGTGTTGTGGCGCAGAGGTTCTCGATCGCGGCGATCGGACGCTCAACACCGTAAGTCAGCGCTCTCGGGTCGATGACCTGGAAGTATACGACGGAGTCCACGTTCATGGTGACGTTATCCTTTGTGATAACCGACTGCGGCTCGAAGTCCGCGACCTGCTCCTTCATGGAGATCTTCCTGACCACACGTTCAATGACGGGGGTCTTGATGTGAAGACCTGCTTCCCATGTAGCAGCATATTTACCGAGGCGTTCAATGACCCATGCGCTTCCCTGAGGTACGATGCACAGAGAAGTAAGGATAACCACCAAGGCAATGATCAAAACAAAACCAATAATAAAAATCCAGGGTCCCATAATTTATTCTCCTTTACTGTTACTTTTAGCAAGTTTAATAATCAAATACGTTAGAAATCCAAAGAATAGCCCAAAGGTAAGAACACGTGCGAAAATAGAAAACGGGGACAGCACCATCAAAATAGCACCTACCGTGATAAGACTGATCGGTCCTCTGCCGGAATCAGGTCTTTCCTCCTTTTTCGAGCTGCGTATCGTCCGTTGCGTGGCATTGTGGAACCTTTCATGTTCTATTGCCACCTGACGGGCATCGCAGTCTTCCTCGTGTTCTCGTCTCAAACTCTTTCCTTCGTCGAGATCCCAGGCCGAGATCCTGCTCTCGCGCTGTATCTCTTTGCTGAGCCAATCATCTGCGCCAAACATTTCTTTGTCAGCTTTCATCGTGTGTCCTCCTTTCTCTCCTGATAGGTTCATCGTGGAAATGATACCCCCTGCTTTCTGCGAATACAATGAGACTTTTGTAGTATATTTCCATGGAAACGATATCACCGGTGCCTCCTTCCGTTCAGGAAGCGCAACGGTGATACCAGTTGTTATCACATGCTCTCCGGCGCGGAGACCCCAACAAGATACAAGGCGTTCTTCAGGGTAGCCATCGCAGCCTTTACAAGACCCAGTCTCTGGTTGGTCAGTTCCGGATCATCCGGATTGTTGACCTTACAGCTGTTGTAATAGCTGTGGTACAGTTTGACAAAAGACACGATGTATTCGGTCATTCGGCTCGGTTTGCGGCTCTCTGCGCAGGCACCTACTTCGGAGGGGAACTCCGTGATCATCTTGAGCAGCTGCAGTTCCTTTTCATCCGTCAGCAACGGATAGGTCTCTTCTCTGCGGAATTCCGGGATCTCAGGATTCCTTGCTATAGATGCCATTCGTGAATGTGCATACTGTGCATAGTAGACCGGGTTATCGTTATCCTTCGTACGTGCCTTCTTCATATCGAAGTCCATCGGAGAAGCGACATCCTTGGATACGAAGAACCAGCGGGCAGCATCCACACCAATATCATCGCAGAGTTCACGGAGGGTAATGGCATTGCCTGTGCGTTTGGACATCTTGACCTCAACGCCGTCTTCCACCATGCGGACCATTTGAATGATGTCTACTGCCAAAGTTCCTTCCGGATACCCGAGAGCCTTCAAAGAAGCCTGCATGCGGGTGACATAGGAGTGATGATCCGCGCCCCAGAGGTCCACCAGGAAGGGATATCCCCTCTCCACCTTGTACACGTGGTTTGCAATATCCGGTGTAAGGTAGGACAGTGTGCCGTCGCTCTTGCGGAGGACGCGGTCCTTGTCATCGCCGTAATCCGTGCTCTTGAACCAAAGAGCACCGTCCTTCTCGTACAAGAGGCCCAGTTCATTCATGCGGTCCAGGCAGGCGTTGATCCTCTCTTTGTTGTTTTCATAGAAAAATGTCTCATGCATCCAGGACTGCATCGTGACGCCATAATAATTGAGGTCGCGCTCGATCTTTTTCAGCTCGAGTTCCTTGCCCTCAGCCATGAAGTATTCCAACCGCTCCTTGGGGTCCGCTTCAAGCCACTTATCCCCGTCCCGTTCTGCGATCTGATTTGCGATCTGTTTCACATCGTCTGCGTGATACCCGTTCTCCGGAAGAGGATACTCTTTTCCGAAATGCTCAAAGTAACGGGATACAAGGGATTCACCAAGCATCACGATCTGGTTTCCCGCGTCGTTGACATAGAACTCACGCAAAACGTCCCATCCGCTCGCCTCCATGAGACGGCAGATGCAGTCTCCCCAGGCAGCGTTTCTCGCATGCCCGCAGTGAAGATCTCCGGTGGGGTTCGCGCTCACCCACTCGACGATGACTTTTCTTCCTTTTCCCGTATCGTTATACCCATACTTGTCTCCCGCGTCCAACACCTGATTGATCACGGAGGAAAGGGCATCCTGTTTCATCTTGAAGTTAATAAATCCTGGACGGGCAACTGTAACTGTCTCCGCTTCCTGAACCATATCTCTCAATTTGTCTGCGACAGGCTCCGCGATCTCCATGGGGTTCTTCCGCAACGTGCGCGCTAACTTCATAGCGACGCTTACCGCGTAATCACCCAAACTCTTGTCACGTGGTGTCTCTACAGCGAGATCCGCTTCTGTGAGGTCCAGATCAAATAACTCCTTGATCGCTGCTTGTGTAGACTGAAAGATTTTTTTCTCAAACTGGTTCATCGTAAGCTCCAAAAACAACTGTGATTCAATTTCAAAATTGTAGTGAGGCAGTCCATTGTCTGCCGTTTGTTAATTATATCTTCTATATCCTGAAGATTCAAGAAAAGCGGTTGTCCCGCCATTTGAACGAAACCTGGGAAAACAGTTGTGTCTCACTCTTTCTGTTATCGTATAATATAAAAAAACATCTGAGGTATTCTATGGCATCCCTTCTTCTTGCGGTCATCTATCTTTCCTTCATCAGTCTTGGGCTTCCGGATTCTCTTCTGGGCTCAGCCTGGCCGATCATGCACGAAGAACTTGTCGTTCCCCTTTCCTGGTCCGGCATCATCTTCGCGATCGTATCAGTGGGCACGGTCATCTCCAGTCTCCTCAGTGACCGCCTTACCAGACGTTTCGGTGCCGGAAGAGTGACCGCTGCAAGCGTCGCCATGACCTGTCTTGCTCTCTTTGGAAATTCCCTTTCCCACTCTTTCCCCCTCCTTTGCTTATGGGCGATCCCCTACGGGCTTGGTGCAGGAGGTGTGGATGCCGCCTTGAACAATTATGTTGCCCTTCACTATGCCAGCCGGCACATGAGCTGGCTTCACTGCATGTGGGGAGTAGGCGCTATGACAGGCCCTTACGTCATGAGCGCAGCACTCGCTGGAGGAAAGCCCTGGAATACAGGCTACCGCATAATTGGGATCATCCAACTGCTCCTGACATCGATCCTTGTGCTCAGCCTTCCCCTTTGGAAACAGGCTCCTTCCAGTAATGAAGAGGGAGGAGAAGGACCGCAAACTTTATCTTTGAAAGAGATCTTTGCATTGCCGGGGGCACAGGATGTCATGCTCTGCTTCTTCTGCTACTGCGCGATCGAGCAGACAGTCAGCCTCTGGGCGAGCAGCTGGCTGGTCAACGCAAGAGAGACAGACCCCATCCTCGCAGCAAGCTTCGGAAGTCTTTTCTTTATAGGCATCACTTTGGGAAGAGCAGCCAGCGGCTTCCTTACCCTTCGCTTCTCAGATACGAAGATGATCCTCATTGGATTCGGATTGATTGGTATAGGCATTGTCCTTTTGCTCATTCCCGGTATCACCTCAGTTGCGCTCATCGGACTCATACTTATCGGATTGGGCTGCGCTCCCGTCTATCCAAGTATCATCCACTCCACTCCGGATCACTTTGGTCCTGAACGATCCCAAGCCCTGATCGGAGTTCAAATGGCAAGCGCTTATGTCGGGACTTCCCTGATGCCTCCCTTCTTCGGATGGCTGTCTTCACACACTTCGATCCGTCTCTTTCCTGTCTACCTCGCTCTGCTTTTAGTCATCATGTTCTTCTCCCACAACTCACTTTGCCAGAAGACTAGGAAATAATTTCTCTGTTAAAAAATCAGCGTTCGGTTTATCACCTGAACGCTGATTTTTGCTTGTTCAAATCTGGATCACCCGGTATCTCAGTCGCAAATAAGAGTCCTTCAGTGGTTCACAACTCTCCAGTTGGAGGACGCCCGCCCCGGACAGTTCCTCGAACTTTGTGAAAGAGTGCCCGTCGATCAATGTAGAGGTGTCTTTGCCACCGATCAGGATGGGAGCAATGATCAGGTCGACATTATCGATCAGTTTCTCCCTGAGCAACAAACTGTTGACCGTTCCTCCGGATTGTATCGTCAATCTTTCGCACCCAAAGTCCCTCTTGAGTTTATTGAACGCTTCGCCTAGATCCAGTGATTCCTGATATAGGATATGGAGATTCTCTTCCCAGACATCGAACGCGGGATGCGACGGATTCGTGGTGATCAAAACAAACTGCTTGGAAAGTTCACAGAAATACCGGATTCCATGCTCAGTTAAATGATCATTGTCCAAAAGAACAAAGGATACGACCGTTTTTTTAGGAAGATCCTTCTGGTTGACGCCCATCTTCTCCTGCACCCTTCCCGTATTGAAAGCCCAGAAATCTGTCGTCTGCTCGATCTCATAATACTGATGCAGACCTTCTCTGACTCCTTCGATGTTGGGAAAGTCCTTATCCACATCCATGTTGTCTGTGGAACCGGTGCTGATCTTTCCGTCAACGGAGCACAGCATAAAAAGCGTCGTTATTGGTCTCTCCATCTCTTATCCTTTCGACGATCCGTTGTATCCTTTTTTCAGCAGAAAGGGATGCTGTGTGATCAATCCTCCCACTTCCAGGTAGCGATCTCCGGAAGGTCCTCGCCATATTTGAAGATGTGCTGCTTGTGCTCAACGAGTTTGGAGCGCATCTTCTGATACAGGTGACCTCCTCTGTCCCCGAGCTGTGGCAGATATTTCAGCGCCTCGATAACAAGGTGGAAGCGGTCGATGTCATTCTGAACACGTACATCGAAGGATGTAGTGATCGTTCCCTCTTCCTTGTATCCGCGAACATGCATCACGCGGTTATTGGCTCTGCGGTAGGTCAGTTCATGAACAAGGCTGGGATATCCGTGGAAGTTGAAGATGACGGGCTTATCTCTTGTGAACAGCAGATCGTAATCTGCATCCGAGAGACCGTGAGGATGCTCGTTCTTCGGCTGAAGTTTAAACAGGTCAACGACGTTGATGAACCGGATCTTGACTTCAGGAAGTTCTTTCCTCAGGATCGATACTGCAGCCAACGCCTCAAGAGTTGGTGTTTCACCAGCACATGCAAAGATGATATCCGGCTCGGAACCCTGGTCATTGGATGCCCAATCCCAGATGCCGATGCCCTGGGTGCAGTGCTTGATCGCCTCTTCCATGGACAGCCATTGCGGACGTGGATGCTTCGACGCCACGACCACGTTCACATAGTTCTTGGTCTGCAGGCAGTGATCCATAGTGGACAGCAGGCAGTTGGCATCCGGAGGCAGATACAGCCTTACCACGTCTGCCTTCTTGTTTGCGATGTGATCCATAAATCCCGGATCCTGGTGTGTAAACCCGTTGTGGTCCTGCTGCCATACGGTAGAGCACATGATCAGGTTCAGTGACGCGATCTCTTCTCTCCAGGAGAGATCATTGCAAACTTTGAGCCATTTTGCGTGCTGAGCTGCCATGGAGTCGATGATCCTGGAGAACGCCTCATAGGTCGCAAAGAACCCATGTCGTCCGGTCAGCAGATATCCCTCAAGCCATCCTTCGCACATATGCTCGGAAAGCATGGAGTCCATGATCCTTCCGTTTACAGCGAGGTATTCGTCGGTGTCATATGTCTCCGCATTCCAGGCGCGCTGCTCTGCTTCAAACGCATGGTTCAGCCTGTTCGACATCGTCTCATCCGGTCCGAAAATGCGGAAGTTTTTGTTGTCCTTATTCAGTTTGAAGATGTCACGGACAAATTTGCCCACTTCCATCATATCCTGGGCTTCCTTCTCTCCGTGGGACCCGATATTAAACGCATAATCCCGGAAGTCCGGCATGCGGAGATCTCTCAGCAGTTTTCCTCCGTTGGCATGCGGATTCGCTCCAAGTCTGCGTTCTCCCACCGGGGTAAAGGCTTTCAATTCAGGAATGATCTTTCCGTCATCCGTGAACAGTTCTTCAGGACGATAGCTTCTCAGCCAGGCTTCCAGCTGCTCAAGGTGTTCCGGTTTGCTCATGGAGATCGGGACCTGATGGGCACGGAAACTGTTTTCTACAGGGAGACCGTCAACGACCTTAGGTCCCGTCCAGCCCTTTGGCGTACGCAATACAATCATCGGCCACGCAGGTCTGGTGGCATCGCCGGTCTTTCTCGCCTTTTTCTGTATCCTCTGGATCTCTTCAATGACTTTGTCCAGGGTCTCCGCCATGAGACGGTGCATCGTCATGGGATCGTCGCCCTCAACGAAGTAGGGCTTCCACCCGTTGCCTTCAAAGAAAGATACGACTTCCTTGTGAGACATACGCGCAAAGATCGTCGGGTTCGCGATCTTGTATCCATTCAGATGAAGGATCGGAAGAACTGCACCGTCGGTGATCGGGTTGAGGAACTTGTTCGATTGCCAGGAGGTGGCAAGAGGTCCTGTTTCCGCTTCCCCGTCGCCTACCACGACCGTCGCGATGAGGTCCGGATTGTCAAACACAGCACCAAAACCGTGCGCGATCGAGTAACCTAGCTCGCCGCCCTCATTGATGGATCCCGGTGTCTCCGGTGCGCAATGGCTCGGAACCCCGCCCGGGAAGGAGAACTGTTTGAAGAGTTTCTGAAGACCATCCAGATCCTCACTGATGTTCGGATAAACTTCGCTGTAACTGCCTTCGATATAGGTATTCGAGATGAAAAAGTTTCCGCCATGCCCCGGACCTGAAAGCAGGATCATATCGAGATCGTATCTTTTAATTACGCGGTTCAGATGCGTATACACAAAATTCTGTCCTGGAACCGTTCCCCAGTGACCGACGATCTTCTTCTTGATCATATCTTTTGTAAGCGGCTTTTTAAGCAGCGGATTGTCAAGAAGATATAACTGACATGCCGAAAGGTAGTTCGCTGCACGCCAATAAGCATCCATCTTCTTGAGAAGTTGTTCTGTGATCGGTCCTTTTTCCTCAATCACAGTCGTATTTGCTTTTGCCATATGTACACCTCCAAAGAGATTTTTTCTTTCTCACTATACCAAAAAATGAAGTATTTTACATAAAAACTTCTCACGATTTTGAGCTGTCCAGAAGCATTTTTACATGTGGAATTCCATCCTCCAGATATTCCTCTGATATCTGCACAAAGCCCTGTTTCTCATACATAGATCTCGCGTATACCTGCGCCTCGAGGTAGATCTTTTCCGCATGAAAGTTCTCTTTCGCCACGCGCACGCCTTCCGCCAGGATCCTGCTTCCCAACCCCTGGTGTCTCTTCACTGTGAGCACACGCCCAATCGAGACATACTCGCTCTCTACTCCACTGTCCATTACACGAAGGTAGGCTTCGATACCATCCTCATCCGCCAGCCAGACGTGGATCGAACTCCGGTCCCTTCCATCGATCTCCTGATAAGCGCACTTCTGTTCGACCACAAAAACGCTGACCCTAAGTTTCAGGATCTCGTAGAGTTCATCTGTCGACAACTCATCATATTGTTTGACGATCAATTCCATATCCAAGAATCCCCATAATCACTTTGCTAAAGTGTACCTTTTTCCCCCTTCTTTTCCAAGCATTAACCGTTCTGTTGTCCTTTCCTTCCTCGCGCAACTCCTTTATAATTACATTAAAGAAAAGAAAAGGAGATCTCACATGGCTTTTCACTTTCCAGAATATCACGCACCGGATTTTACCTCCCCTCTCTTTCTCAATGCTCCGAATGTGAAAACTGCCGTTGCTGAACAGGACGGCGTCGCACCGGAGTACTTTCACAGCACTTCCATGTATCCCGAATACTTCAAGGTCAACGGCGAGTGGAAACTTGCGGAAGAGAGCCGCATGGACTCCAGCGTTGTGCTGAGACCGGACGGCAAACTGGATGTCGTAGAAAACCGCAATCTTCGCAAAGGCGATGTCGTCATTTTGGGAAGAAGTGAGAATGCCGAGGAGGGCATCTATGTCCATGCCACGGGTTTTCTTCCGGAAGAAGAGGAATTGAAAGACCAGTTCGTGTTCCGTCAGGGAAGAAGCAGAGAGACTTCCTATGCCAAGGATTATGACAATCTGGTCGAACTCTTGAAGCATGAGAAAGAGCATGGCAATGTCGTCTGGGTCATGGGTCCCGCTTTCGCTTTTGACGAGAAAGCAAGGACAGCAATGTCCGCTTTGGTAGATAACGGGTATGTTCACGCTCTCATGGCTGGAAACGCCCTTGCCACACACGACCTGGAAGGCGCGATGCTACATACTGCTCTCGGGCAAGATATCTATACTCAGATCTCCCAGCCGAACGGTCATTACAATCATCTTGATGTTGACAACCGCATCCGCAGGAGCGGATCTATCCCTCAGTTTATCAAGGACTACGATCTGAACGACGGCATCATCTGCAGTTGCGTGCGCAATGATATCCCTATCGTCCTCACAGGTTCTATCCGCGACGACGGTCCGA
Source organism: Oscillospiraceae bacterium (assembly GCA_017460285.1). GTDB lineage: Bacteria > Bacillota > Clostridia > Oscillospirales > Ruminococcaceae > RUG11783. Next base: position 15,468 of record JAFUBI010000109.1, read on the forward strand.
TCCCAGAAGTCATCGGAGATGTCTATCAGGGACAGGCTGCTATGAGGGAAGTCGTCAAAAAAGCGACAACTGTCATCTGTCTCGCCACCATGCTTCACACGATAGCTACCGGCAACATGACTCCATCCTTCCGTGTTCTGGAGGATGGTACGATCCGCCCGCTGTATCTGTATACTGTCGATGCAGATGAATTCGTGGTAAACAAACTCCTCGACCGTGGAAGTCTGGCTGCGACCACGATGGTCACAAACGTCCAGGATTTCATCACGATCGTGGCTCACGGTCTAGGTCTCCTCTAATTAATACCATAACGCTGCACAAGCCCAGGCGTCACTTCACGTCTGGGCTTGTATTGGTTTAAGTACATTTAAGCGTGGATCAAAGTCCCTGTTTTCCCTTCCAGAGCGTCCGCTACCCGGGATAACGATGTGATCTGAGCGACCCCGCCTCTGGAATTGTTCCGCACAAAGTCCATGCAGGCTTCCACCTTTGGAAGCATACTTCCCGGAGCGAACTCGCCCTGTTCGATATACTTCTTACAGTCCTCCAAAGACATCTCAATAAGTTCTTTCTGATCCGGTTTCCTGTAACGGATACATACCCTGTCCACTGTTGTCAGGATGATGAGCCGATCCGCTTTGAGATCCTGAGCAAGAAGAGAACACGCTCTGTCTTTGTCTATGACGGCATCGATATTCACAAGCCCCCTGTCTGTTTCGATGACAGGGATCCCGCCTCCGCCAGCAGCGATAACCACTGTTCCGGCGGACACCAACTGTTCGACGACCTTCTTTTCAACGATCCTCAGCGGTGTCGGAGACGGGACGACACGGCGATAACCTCGACCGGAGTCCTCCTTGAAAAGGAGGTTCCTTTTCTTCGCGATGCGCTCCGAATCTTCCTTCGTATGGAACTCACCGATGGGTTTTGTCGGATTCTGAAAAGCGGGGTCATCCTTGTCCACCACGACCTGTGTTATCAGTGTCGCACACTCTTTATCGATACCACGGATCTTCATCTCCTGTTGGATCGCCTGCTGAAGATGGTAGCCGATATATCCCTGAGACATCGCTCCGCATTCCGGGAAAGGCATATATGGGGTGCCTGCACCATGGTTTGACGCGAAATCCATGGCAAGATTGATCATTCCCACTTGAGGACCGTTTCCGTGACCGATGATGACATCGCATCCTCGTTCTATCAGGTCCACAATGGGTTTTGCCGTGTTTCTGACGAGTTCCAGCTGCTCATCCGGAGTCTTTCCCAGAGCATTTCCTCCCAGAGCTACTACGATCCTCTCTCCCATGTCACTTCAGTGTGGCATACAGCACCGCCTTGATGGTGTGCATGCGGTTCTCCGCTTCATCAAATTGACGCCCCTGCTTTCCAAGGAATACATCATCTGTGACTTCCATCGCCTCAAGCCCGTATTTCTGATAGATCTCTTCCCCCAATACTGTCTCCCTGTCGTGGAAGGATGGCAGGCAGTGCAGGAAGATGGCGGTATCCTTCGCTTTTGACATCAGTTCTTTGTTGACCTGATAGCGCAGCAACAGTTTTATGCGTTCGTCCCACAGTTCCGCAGGTTCACCCATGGAAACCCAAATGTCGGTGTAAACTACATCGCAATCCTTCGCCCCTTCGTCGACGCTTTCCGTAAGGACCACTTCTCCGCCGGTCTCAGCTGCGACAGCGCGGCACTTTTCCACCAGTTCCGCTTTTGGGAACAATTCTTTCGGTGCACAGGCGCAGAACTTCATTCCCAACTTTGCACACACCACCATCAGTGAGTTTGCGACATTGTTCCTTGCGTCTCCGAAGAAGGTAAGCTTTCTTCCCCGAATATCGCCAAACTCTTCACGGATCGTCAGGATATCCGCAAGCATCTGTGTCGGATGAAAATCGTCTGTCAATCCGTTCCAGACCGGGACACCGGAATACTTTGCAAGATCCTCTACCACGGACTGTTTATATCCGCGATATTCGATCCCGTCATATAATCTTCCAAGTACTTTTGCCGTATCTGCCAGGGATTCCTTTTTTCCCATCTGGGATGAGCCCGGATCCAGGAAGGTGACGCCCATGCCCAGATCTCTCGCTGCCACCTCAAATGAGCAGCGCGTGCGTGTTGATGTCTTCTCGAAAAGAAGGACGATCTGCTTGTTTGGGAGGAATTTGTGCTCCACCCCGTTGCGTTTCATCCTCTTGAATTCGGCAGACATCTCCAACAGATAGTTGATCTCCTGCGGTGTGTAATCCAGAAGTGTAAGAAAACTTCTTCCGCTTACATTTACTCCCATGATCTCCTCCAAAAAATAATATTCGAATGGTGTCTTATTTCACCTATTTTCAAGTTACTCTCTCCAGAGCGGCATCGACATGCAGCGGGGACCGCCTCTTCCCCTGGACAACTCAGCGGACGGGATCTCGATCACCTCAAGTCCCTCGGAGCGAAGGATATCATTCGTCACCTCATTGCGCTGATAAACGATGATCTTCCCCGGAGCTACGCAAAGCGTGTTCGAGCCGTCATTCCACTGCTCTCTCGCCGCTGTGATCATATCGTCACCGCCACAGCGTATGAGCTTGACACCATCGACACCGGTATATTTTTCAAGGATCTTCTCCAGTTTTGAGTCGATCCGCTTGATCCTAAGTTCATTCGGCTTTCTTTTATTCAGTGTGATCTCGTACACAGTCAAGGGCCCAAGGATCCCAGGATGGACCGTATACTTGTCCACGTCCACCTGTGTGAAGACTGTGTCCAGATGCATAAACGCCCTGGACGAAGGAATGTCGAATGCGAGAACTCTTTTTACTCTCGACGTCGGACTGCGGAACAGATTGAATGCTACTGTTTCGATCGCATCCGGAGAAGTCCTCTCTGAGATTCCGATCGCTACAGTCTCTTCGGAAAGGTTCAGGATATCCCCGCCCTCGATACTTGCGTGATTGTTTCGGTCATAATATCTGGGGACGATACCCTTGAAAGCAGGATGGTAGTTGAAGATGTATGCCGCATAGATCGTTTCTCTCCGCCGTGTCGGAAAATGCATCCTGTTCAGAAAGATCCCGTTTCCGACCGATGCAAAGGGATCCCTCGTAAAATAGAGGTTCGGCATCGGCGGAACGATCAGGTCGTCCGGAGGGGCGATCATGTCTTCCAAAGAATAGTTGGATGCTCCGCCCATCTCTTTCAGCGTGATCCCCTCCATGGTCTTCTCGACCAGCGTCTTCCCATGGAAGTTCTCTGTCAGATAGTTGTAAAGTTTATCCTGCCACCGCCTCGTGCGGATGTTCCCCTCCTCCAGCCACTGGTACAGGAAAGGCTCGACCAATTCTGGGTGGAGATCCAGGACTTCCGTCATGATATCCTCCAGATACACCACTTCCGCTCCGCTGTTCCTCAATGCAGCCGCGAAAGCATCGTGCTCCTGCTGTGCCACTTTGAGATAGGGAATATCGTCGAACAGCATCTCAGGAAGCCTGTCCGGCGTCAGGTTGAGGAGTTCTCTCCCGGGGCGGTGTAGCAACACCTTTTTAAGAGGCAGGATCTCGCTTCGAACACAGATACCTTCCATGAAGAACTATTCCTTTCTCCGGAAATCCGCTCCGGAACGATTCAGTCCACTGCTATCATTTTACCTGTTCTTCCACCCGGTAACAACCACATCCGCACACCCTGGAAAAGTGACGGATTCACGAAATCTTTCTACATTTGGAGTATCCAAACTCCCTTTTTTTCCCGCCCAAGTGCGCTATAATACTACTAGACTTTGAAATTACTACTCATGGAGGAATACATAAAATGGCAGAACTTGAAAACAAAGTGAAAGAAGCTGCGGAGCAGGCAAAAGACCTGACCCGCGCAGCTGTTGACGATGTCAAAGGGGAAGCAGAACTTCTTAAGACCGATGCGAAGGGCTATGCCCAGAGCGCACTCGAAGACGTGAAGAGTGAAGGCAAGGAAGTCGTTGCTGAACTGAAAGCAGCCGTCAAGAAGGAAACACTGGACACAGCGGGCACGGAAGGTGGAGCAGGCTACCGTGAAAAAGAAGGCGACAAACCGAACGGCATCGCCATCGCTTCTGTTGCTCTCGGTCTTCTCGCGATCGTTCTTTCCTGGTGGCTCCTGAAACTTGCATGCGGTGTTGTTTCCCTGGTGCTCGGCGCAAAGGCAAGAAAAGAGAAACAGACCACACTGGCAACCGTTGGATTCGTTCTCGGTGCTCTCGGGACCGTATTGGGGATCCTTGGTCTGATCTTCTAAGTTTTCCTATTCAAAAGAGCAGGTCGCGCGACCTGCTCTTTTCTTATCCAGTTTTAAGCCTCAAGGCACTCATCGAAGAAAGTGATGATGCCGTCCTCTACGCTCCACTTCAGTTCTGTGTAGTTGTGGATCTCATGGCGATAACCCGTGTAAAGGAGGGTCGTCACATCGTGTCCGGTATCTGCCAGCCAATTCGCGCACTGATATACGCCTGTACCATATTGACCGACCGGGTCCTGATCTCCGGCGATGTTGTAGATCGGTACATCGGTGGGTACTTTCTTCGCCCATTCCTCTCCGGTGATATCTTTCATCATCTGCAGGAAATACAGCCAGGAGCGGTTGGATGTGGGTTTTGTAAAGGCATCGAAGGGATCCTCTGCGTGGTCTGTCTGAACGTTGGGATCATCACAGATCCATTCATTGCCCAGTTTCACACCCTCTGTGCACCTTGCGAACATCCATCCCATGAACAGTCCGCCGAGAGAGGGATCTGCTTCCTCGCCTTTTCCCTCGTCCACAAGTTTCTGTACAACTGCGATGTTCTCATCCAGATTCGGCCATACGCCGGTCGTTCCGCAGATGGTAGCACCTTTCAGATCTGAACCGTATCTGGCGAGATACTGTCTGGTGATGAAAGAGCCCATGCTGTGTCCGAACATGAAATACGGAAGACCTGGGTATTTCTCCACGACCAGATCGTGAAGTCTCTTCTCATCTTCCACCATCGTGGTAAACCCTTTGCCGCCCCAGTCTCCCCAACAGTCATTTTCCACAGCGGTCTTTCCGTGTCCTACATGGTCATCTGCGGCCACGATATATCCCGCTTCCACAAAACTGGCGATCATGTGCAGATACCTTCTTGAGTGCTCGCCGAATCCGTGGATCAGCTGAATGATGCCAAGCGGTTTGCAAGCCGGGACGTAGATCCATCCGTATACCTGGTCTCTCGCGTTGAACGACGCAAATTTTACCTCATGTAACATATTGGTTGCTCCTTTCTCAGTGATGTGAATCACTTATTCCTCTTAATTAAATGATACCACATGACACCCAGTCCTTTGCAGAGCAAATTCTTCCTCTCTTCGGATTACCTAGTAAATATCACACTTCCCGCTTCTGTGGGATGGTCGTACACGAGATAGTCATCCGTACCCGATTTGAACCTTAGTAATTTGAGGACCAGCATGATATCTCCGCCAGCGCTTACGATCATTGTGATACCAATGAGAAGAAGAGTGAAGGAGCCGATCACATACGCAATGACAGTTGGAATGATCCCGAGCGCAATGAGCGGCATGAGAGCTCCCAGGATATATTCGCTTTTCTTAAGAGGCTCTCCGCAAGTGCAGTATGGTGTCAACGTTTTCAATATGAATCCAAACTCGATATCTTTCCAATGATTGGGAGAATACAGGCTCCACGTCAGCCCATGGATCAATTCATGGATGATGATCAGAAGAAAATAGGCTACAAAAAAGATCAGAACATCTTTTGTGCCAAAAATATCTCTCCCCTTGTCTCCGCATAAGACGAAATAGAGGACAACACCTACCGCATAGAGCGGTATGGACACAAGGGTCAAAACAAGATTTGCCTTCACGAGATCGATCGTCAAATCTGTCCTTTTGTACCCGTCTGCAGTAAGCCTTTCTGTAACAGAATTCAGTTTTTCCAGTCTTCTTTGCTCCGCCGCTGTGAGCTGTCGTTCTTGCTCTGCTTTTGCCATAAGTCGCCTCCAATAATCTTTCTGTCCTGGTCAGTTTAGCACATTTCCATCCCCTCTTCCGAATTTTGCACTAAAAAACAGGAGCCCGATCGGACTCCTGCTGTATTCAATTGATTATCCTTCGATCAGGATGGTCTTTTTCTCCGGAAGCTTCGGTGCTTCTTTCTTGGGGACGTTCAGTTTCAAGACGCCGTCTTCAAACTTTGCCTTGATGTCTTCCTCTGTCACATTGTCACCGACGTAGAAACTGCGGGACATGGAGCCTGTGTAACGCTCCTGACGGATCAGTTTGCCTTTATTGTCCTTCTCTTCTTTGTCCAGACCCTTTGCGGCACTGACGGTCAGATAACCGTTCTCAAGATCCAACTTGATCTCATCCTTTTTGAAACCCGGAAGATCGATATCGACTTCATAGTGGTCATCTTGCTCATGAACATCGGTCTTCATAACGCGGTTTGCGTGTTTTCCGTAGAGTTTCTGATCTACATCATCCACACCGCGGAACACCGGGAAATCAAAATTCATCAGATCATCAAATAAGCTTTCATTCCAAATACTAGGATATAACATTGTTCTATTCCTCCTTGAACTCATAACATTTGGTTTTATGTCTGAGCATCGGTGGGAGAGTTTCTTCGGATCCGGGGGACCACCGTCCCTTCCGCTCTGCTCTCTTCCTTTGTTCTGAATATGTTATACACCCAAATATTAGCACTGTCAATAGGCGAGTGCTAAAAAATTTGTGAATATTTTGTGAAACGATAAAACGCCGCGATGCCTCTATTTTAAAGGCATTATCGGCGCTTATAACTTCTATATGCTAATGAAATATTGTGTGCGGTCGCTATATTTTGGATAGCTTTGCCTTCACGGATAACACTCTCGGAGTTGCGATCCCGTCGAATTGAACCGTATAAGTCAACCGGTCCTTGTCCATCTCCAGCACGGTGCCGTCACCTAAAAGGTCGTGATGCACTCTGGTCCCAGCCTCAAAGAGCACCTCCTTCATATCTTCCGGCATATATCTCTCCTGGGAGGTGACATACTGCCTCGCTTCCTTCACCAGGCTCTCCCGCAGCGGATTGACGAATTCCAGCAAGGAGCGGTCGATGTCCAGAACAAATCGGGAGGGATATCTGGGAGATCCGTCGAAGTTTCTCCCCTCTGCAGCGGTCATAGTCAATTGTTTCTCCGCCCTTGTCATAGCGACGAACGCCAATCTGCGCTCCTCCTCCATGCCCTGAATGTCTCTTGTTTTCCGAGACGGAAAGATCCCCTCGCTCATACCGCACAAGAATACCCTGGGGAACTCCAGTCCTTTTGCCGCGTGAACAGTCATGAGTTTCACCTGATCCGCCTGATCCGGGATGTCCGCGTTCGTGAACATCGCTACGTGGGATAGGTAATGCTCCGCTGAAGCTTCTTCCCCGCATGTGATCTCGTAATCGTAGACAGACTGCTTCAGTTCAGCAAGATTATCCAGCCTTTCCTGGCTCCCTTCTGTCCTCAGCATCTCCTCATAACCACTTTCATCAATGAGTTTTGAAAGAAGTTCAGAAACAGGAAGATCACTGTAGGTATACGTGTGGGATTCTACAAGCCTAATAAACTTCTGCGCTTTTGTCCCTTTGAAGATCTCGTCATCGACAGTTGATTTCAGCGCCTGATAAAGTGTGCATTCGTGCGCCTGCGCATATTGCTCCAGGAACTCCATCCTGCGTTTTCCCAGATTGCGCTTGGGCACATTTGCGATCCTTCTGAAGGAGAGATCGTCCTGCAGGACTATCATTCTGAGATAACTGAGCGCGTCTTTGATCTCCGCTCTCCCGAAGAAAGGAACACCGCTGTAGATGTGATATGGGATCTTCGCCTCAAGCAAAGCCTCTTCTACTGGTCGTGTCACGTAATGAGCGCGGTAAAGGATCGCTATATCCCGATACTGGACTCCCGTATCCTTTAACTTTCGGATCTCCTCCGCGATCCAACCGGCTTCCATCTCGGCGTTCTGCGCAAAACAGAACCGGACCGGTTCTCCATCCGAAAGGATCGGGATCAGATTCTTCGGAACCCTGCTTCTGTTTTTGGAGATCAATGAATTGACCACAGACAGGATCTGGGGCGTGGAACGGTAATTCTCCACCATCATAATGGTCTTTACATTGGGAAAGCGTTTGTCAAAATCCAACAGATATTTGACGCTCGCACCCCGCCAGGTATATATGGTCTGATCGGGATCCCCTACGATAAACAGATTCTGATGGTAATCACAAAGCACTTCCATCAATTCATACTGCAGACCGTCGATATCCTGAAACTCGTCGATCATGATGTATTCCAGCCGCTTCTGCCACTTAAGCCGGATATCCGCGTTCTGCCTGAAGATATAGAGTGTGAATTTGATCAGGTCATTGTAATCCAATCCAAAACACTTCTTCTGCTGGTACAGATAGCCATAGAAGATGATGTCATCGGTTTCCACCGCTTCCAGGTATTTGTCATGAAGTGCATCCAGGGACATATCGATCAGGTCCTGATAGTACTCCGGTTTCCGGAACAATTTCTGGATCTCTATCATATCTCTCGCATCCGAAAACGTTTTATCCCTCAGTGTGAGGTTCCGCTCCTCATAAATGATTCGCAGCATCGAGTCGATATCACTGTTGTCCAGGACAAGAAAACTCTTCGGATACTGGACTGCATTGCTGTCCTCCTGTAAGACGGCGACACAGAATCCGTGGAAAGTGTTGATATATCCTGTGTCATTGTCCCCGATGAGATTGTGGATCCTCTGGCGCATCTCATTAGCTGCTTTATTCGTAAAGGTCACACAAAGAATGTGTTCCGGAAGAACGCCCAGCTCGTTCACGAGGTAGGCGAACCTGTGTGTCAGTGCACGCGTCTTTCCCGAACCTGCTCCGGCGATCACCCGCACAAAACCTTCTGTTGTCGTCACGGCGTTTCTTTGCGCCTCATTCAGCATGACACCCATGGCATTCTCCCAAAACAAATATCGACCAAATGTTCTTTTAGTATAGCAGAAGCGTTACGTGATGCAAATCTCTTTTCCTGAAACTAAAATCCGTACTAAAATCCGCCCATTTGCGGGCTACCGATAAAATGATTAACACATCTGCTCATCTAATAAAAAGTGCACCTTCCCTTTACCATGTGAGGCTGGGAAAAAGCAATGAGCAAAGTATATTGGCTACTTGTCGGGGATATCGATCTGAATATGGAAAAGAGCAGGATTCCACCATACCGGTCATGCCTGAAATACAATTTTTGTAAACTTCATCATAGTAATGTCGAATCAGTTCATTCAGCGCCTGCTTATCTCCGTTTTGAATCTTTTTAATTAATTGGTGATCTCGAATACTCAAAGTACTTATTCCTTTCAAGATTATTAACGTCATAAATGGCAAAAAAGTTTTATCGGTTCTGATGATTATTCTGCAAATCCCAAATAAATGATGTTGCAGATAAATAAAGCACAAATGACCTCACGCCATTTGCGCCATTTCTTTCTATGTTATCTTGTTTTAGATGATGATTCTCTTAAGGAAAACATAATCATCCATTAATAAAAACAGCCACAAGCATTTAACTTGTGACTGCTTTGTTTTTCTCACTGACAGATGCTTGTGTATTAGTCTTATCTGTACCTGTCATTAAGCAAGATTTTTTGATTCTGTTCGATTCATTTTCTCTTTAACAAAAGAATGACCGCAAGCACTAGACAGCATAAAATGACGATCGCTGCTGGCAAGATCCAGGAGAACGAGCCCTTTTCTTTCTTCAACAGCCAGTCCTGCAGTTCCCCTCTGACTTTCTCATCCTCTACAAAGGAATAGTAACTGGGAACATTTTCCTTCTCATCTTCCCAATCCACTTTGATCCCGCTTCCGCTTCCATCCAGCACCTGGATCGTAGGATCCATCACATAACTGCGTTCCATGTAGCCTTTGCTCAGGATCGAGAGCAACTGATCCCAGTCGCTGTCTTTCAACTTGCGCTCGATGTCCTTCTTTCCGACTCCGGAGGAATAAAAAGTCACTTCATCCTCGAATTTTCTGACAGACCGGCTCCAGTTGCCCTCCGCCTCGTCGCTGAAGGAGTCCCAAGTGATCCCGCAGATCCGTTCCAAAGGGATGTCGGTTCCAAATACCAGTTCCTTTTTCTCTGGGAAGACGTCTCTTGGGTCAAACGCCTCACTGACTCCTTCCGCTGTTTTTTCTCCATCCGCTGATCCTTCCACCAGGATCCTCATCCTGTAAGGAAAACCGTTTTCCTGGCAGGCGTACGCGATATAGTCATCCGCCTGAAAAGAAGGATAATACGTCGTTTCTGAAATCAGGCTGCCTGCCTCTCCGCTCTCAGAAACTGCCTGAAGAGTCACATTATAAGTGAACTGTCCTTCCATTCCAGCAGGTTCTTCCCATTCACATCGGCACCTGCCATAACTGAAATCCAATTCTACTGCAAGGTTCTCCATCTCTTCTCCTTCCTCCTTGGCAAAAACAGGAATCATTCCAATCAAGGAAAATAACAGTAAAAAGAGTGCAAGTATCGCGATCGCCTTTTTCACCTTTGCCACCTCTCAGCATGCCGTTTCTTCTGTTCTTGTGCTATTGTACTGCACGCAATTGTGCCTTTCTACACCTGAATGGATGATATTCGCTCACTCTGTCCATTCAAGCCAAAAAGACACTTCAGCGCTTCCATCGCCCAATGCATCTCGGAAATCCTCATAGGAGTCGATATGGATCTTCCCGATCCTTGTGAATTCCCAAGTGTTCTCCGCATAGTATATCGTCAGTTTGTCGCCCTGATAAAGGATGATGTCTCCCGGCTCTGTCGTGATCCTCTTGTCATTTCTTGGGAGACTCCACGGAAGGTCCGCGACCTTTTCGAAACTGCCGTAGTCCTCCATGACGAGATTGAGTTCCCCGCCCTTCAGTTTTTCTAAGAATGCGTCCGATGAGGAATTGTCTTCCAGATCCGCGGTGAACTGCTTAACCCCTATGCGGACACACATGACCGCTACAGGCGTCATATCCTCTCCATATGGGGAACGACCGGTTACCGTGTCGTACTTCCAGTCCAGGATCCCTCCGAACTCATAGACACTGGTATATCCGATCTTGACGAGTTTCTCTGATGCCTGCTTGCTCCTGTTCCCGCTCCGGCAGTATACAAGGATCTTCTGGTCGAGATCCGGAAGTTCCACAGGCTTCTCTCCCCCAATGGATTCATTCGGGATACAGATCGCGCCTGGTATGTGTCCTGCCTCGTACTCATCCATTCTCCGCACGTCCAGGATGAGAACGTTTTCTCCGCTCCGCATCATGTTCAGAGCTTCCCCCTGAGAGATCATGGTATATGACCTTTCCATGTCACCACTTCCTTCCATGTTTTCTTTCCCCGCACACCCTGTCAGAACGATCAGTGCAACAATGAGCAGAAAAATGAACGCTGTCATTCTTTCAAGAAATGTCCGGTCCATCTGGCGTCCTCCTTGCGATTTCTGCCCTTTTCTTAACTTTTATTGTAACATGGAAACAGATAATCCACCTGAAATGTGTTATGCTATTCGAAAAAACAAGTTGTATTGAGACCTTAAGGAGCAAAAATCATGATCATCATACCCGACCGGATCGCTGTCGGCGACCGCTATACCGTATTAGAAAACAAAGCCGTCCTGATACAGGATAAGACTATCAAAAAGATCGCTGAGCCTGCGGATCTGCTTCGGGACTATCCGGAGGAGCCTGTTCGCAGTGCACAAGGCTGCACCCTGATTCCAGGAATGATTGACCTCCACACCCACCTTGGCTGGGGAGAAGACCCCGCACTGTCCGGAAGAGACTGCAGCGTGTCCCTTCGCGCTCTGTATGCCGGAAAAAAGATGCTGGAAACTCTTCGCAACGGCGTCACCACGATCCGGGACGCCAGTTCCGGAGACGGACTCGGGGTCGCGATCAACGAAGCGGCATCCCGGGGCTGGATCCTGGCTCCCCGTGTCTTCCCCTGTTTAGTGGGAATCTGCATGACAGGCGGACATGGCGCTGCTGCTTCCTGCTATCACGCTGTTCAGGAAGTGGACGGGATCGAGGAGATGCGCAAAGCGATCCGAAGAAACAAGAAAAACGGCGCTTCCTGGATCAAATTGCTCTCCAGTGAAGGCTATCGCGGCGATGAACTGTCCGAAGAAGAGATCTGCTTTGCTGCAGAAGAAGCGCACCGCCTGGGGATGAAGATCGAAGTCCATGCGGGATACGGTGCATCGATCGAAAGCTGTCTTGCTGCGGGAGTAGACTCTATAGAACACGGAACTCACCTGACAGAGGA
>JAFUBI010000110.1 GCA_017460285.1 Oscillospiraceae bacterium
AAGATGCCAGAAGAAACCATCCTGTTCTTTAAATTCTACCTCCGCATCTGAGATAGATGTATGGCAATGTGGACACCAGTTGATTATTCTTTCTCCACGATAAATCAATCCTTTCTCATACAGTTTCATGAAGACTTCAAGAACTGCATCTGAGCACCCTTCATCCATTGTGAATCGTTCACGAGACCAATCGCATGAACTTCCCAAAGATTTGATTTGCTCATTAATACGATTGCCATATTGTTCTTTCCACGCCCAAGCTCGCTCCAGGAATTTCTCTCTTCCTAGATCTTCTTTTGAAATCCCTTCTTTTCTCATGGCTTCGACAATTTTGGCTTCCGTTGCAATCGCAGCATGATCTGTTCCTGGAAGCCACAACGCCGAATAACCCTGCATTCGTTTTGTCCGTATTAAGACATCCTGAAGGGTCATGTCCAAGGCATGCCCCATATGAAGTTGTCCGGTAATATTCGGAGGAGGCATAACTATCGTATACGGTTTCTTCTCCGGATCACATTTCGCATGGAAATAGTTGTGTTCCAACCAGAAGTCGTATGTTTTTTTCTCGACTTCTTTTGGATTGTATTGTTTTTCTAGTTCTTTCATGGAAACCTCCAAAAAAAATAAGTCCCGAAGAATTCTTCGGGACGACAATTCTGTGTTGCCGCGGTACCACCCACGTTGTCAGCTGTAACTGACCTCTCACATTCCCTTAACGCAGGATACAACGTGATCTCTTACTGTCTTTCAGAAATCAAACTCCGAAGCGACAATGGACCAAACCATGCATTGTTTTGCACCAACCAACAACTCTCTTCGCATTTTATTGATCCAAACTCTTCTTCAATGTCTTTGTTCTCGAATATTGTATCTATTATCGCAACGGTTTGTCAATTCGATTCAATTTTCTTAAGCGAGTTTTTTATCCACATACAAGTCTTTGCCTGTAACTATTACTTCATCATACATAGTGAGGTATTGATCGCCAACATCCTCTATACCGGAAATGATGTAATCTTCTGTTTCATAGATGATGTTTACTTTTCTAAATTTGACTGTATCACCGTATTTGATAAAAACACCGAGATCGCCATCTACAAGCCTCATAGAACTTCTTCTAACACGAATTCCACTGTAATTATAAAACTTTATTGTTACATCTTCATTTCGAAGTAACGCAATGGCGGGATTTAACCTCTCAATACTGAATACGACTACTACTTCATCCATTGATTCATCTTTTTTTATAAGCGACACCTTAGCCGGGATATCACCTACAGATGTATATTGAAAACCCAAAGTATACGTCCTACCTGTTCTGAGCCGTGACGCTTGATCTGCGCTCATATGACAGACATATTCCCAACTGAAATCAGAAAGTATCTTATAATCCGAATCGTTATACGAATATGAAGAATGAGCAAGATTGATCTTATCTACGATTTCTTTAACAGATAACTCTTCTAAGTCATTATCAGCAAAAATATCTTCACATCCATCAATAAAAGAAATGAAATACCCTGAATCCGCTGTATAGATCTGCTCGCTCGGGTGCAGATTTTCTTTTGCAAGTTCAGCTATCAAATGGTTCACTTCATCTAATCTGGATTGAACTTCCATATCTGCCCCAGATGATAAAGCATAAGCCCCAAAAAGTGAAAGGAGTTCAATTTTCTCCTTCCCAACATTTGTCAGATCACCACTTAACCTCTCATCCGTGTACGTAGATAAAGTATTGTATATGCTCCTGTTCAGCGAAGAAAGGTTAGCTGTGCCGCGGTTCCCGCTCTGAATGCTGGATAGGACAGCTGCTTCTTGCCTTAACAGAGAAAGAGCTATCCCCTTTTCTGCGATCTCTGAATTCTCATAGCGTTCCGCTACGACAGAGCCTGCAGCAACTTTATCACCATCTGACACAATAAAATATTTTACGCCAGAGTCTGAATGAGCAACTTTCTCTCCTCTTACAACAGTACCTTCGGCTGTGATCTCATCCGTTACTTCATATAACACAGCGATCTCCGTTCTGTAATTAGGAGATACGATATAGTAAATTTGGAATACAAAATATAGCGTTACAAGTAACACTAACATAGTTCCTATTATTCTTGGTCCAGCTTTCTTCACTTCATTACCTTATCTGACAATATTTGCAAGAACTGTTTTATAACATTCTTCTTCAGTAATCTCGTCCACTAAAAGTTCAATATGTTTTTCCCTTCGAAACCAAGTCAATTGTCTTTTAGCATAATGTCGGGTCGCTTTTTTTAGATCGGATATTGCCTGTTCTATAGAAATATTACCTTCAAAATACGAAAAGAATTCTTTATATCCAATCGCCATGGAAGCAGTCTTAAAACACTCACGATTTGAATATACATAGTTCGCTTCTTCCAATAAGCCGTTTTTTACCATTTGATCTATTCGCTTTTCAATTCTTGAATACAGTAAAGCTCTATCTCCATAATTTAGAAGGAAAATAGGTTCCTTATCTTTCGAGTTTGAATCGCTTAAAAATGAATATGAATTCCCTGTTGTTCGAATAAGTTCAACCGCCCTAACGATCCGTTTTCTGTCGTTTAAAGACAGTTTTTCTGCATGCAAGGGATCTACTCTTTCAATTTCATCCAGCAGAAGTCGAGGACCGCAGACTGTATCGAATTCTTTCTCGATTTGTTCTGTAAGTTTAGGGTCAATACCCACATCGGTATACTTGCGTTCATGAAGTAAAGAAGACATATATAACCCAGTCCCTCCAACTACAATAGGGGCTTTTCCTCTTGAAGATATATCTTCTATTGCCTTCTTTGCATCTCGAACATAATCATATACACTGTATTCTATTTGAGGATCAACGAAATCAATCATCCAATGCTTGATCTCATTTTGCTCTTCGAAAGTAGGCTTTGCTGTTCCTATGTTTAAATACTTATAAATCTGCATAGAATCACAGGAAACAATCTCGCCATTCAGCAATTTCGCTAAATAAATCGCAAAATCTGTCTTGCCTGACGCAGTTGGACCAGCAAGATATATAACTTGCTTTTTCATACTATACGTCCAAAAGATTTCTCGATATCAGTCTTAGAAAACATTGTGTATACCGGTCTTCCATGCGGACAGTACTTGGGAACGGAACCACACAAAATCTTTTCTGTAAGAGATACAAGTTCTTCATCGGATGCATGGTGACCAGCTTTTATAGCTGCTCGACATGATACAGAATGCATAAGCCATTCTTTAGCCTCGAACGTAAGATCTTCTCTTGCGTCGACAAGCTGATCCGCCATTTCTAGCACAGCAGCTTCAACACCATCCATCTTAAGATATGTTGGGATCTCTCGAACAGCAACTTCATTTTGCCCCATTTCGTCAATACTAAAACCCAGCGCATCCAAACTCTTTTCATTGTCCAATAATGATTGCTTCTCAGAAACAGTCATGGAAATGATAACGGGCTCCAACAAAAGCTGTGACTCTATCTTAATGTCTTTTTTTCGTAATTCTTCAAAAAGTATTCTCTCATGCGCGGCATGCATGTCAATCAAAATGAGATTCTCATCGTTTTGTGCAACGATATATGTCTTAAATATTTCTCCGAGCACACGAAGAGTTGATTTCTTATCTCCTAAGAGTTGATCTTCGAATTCATACTGTGGAGTTTCTCTTTCTATCTCATGTATTGTATTTTTCAGTTTAGCGTTTGTGATCTGCTCAAAAGGAAGATCGTAATCTGTATGCTCAGATTTTTCAGGGGCTCTATATTCATTCGCTTCTTTTCGAATTGGTCTCATTACAGCATCGCTTGGTCTGGTGACTGTAGTGGCAGGAGAAAACACAAAATCTCTTCTATAGTGCTCAGGGTCCTGAGAGGGATGATCAATAATCTCTGCTCTTTCGAATTTATATGTTCCTACAGAATCATTTTTTGTCTGTAAAGAGTTTTGAATCGCATGATAGACTGCCCCTGTTACTTCTCTTTCATTCTTGAACCGAACTTCCGTCTTTGCAGGATGGACATTCACGTCAACATCGGAAAGATCCATTAACACATCTATCACAAAAACAGGAAACTTGCCTTGCATAACAAAAGTACGACACGCTTCTTCAACAGCAGCCTGAATAGTACGACTCTTGATATATCTCCCATTGATAGAAATATGCTGAAGAGATCTGCTTGGTCTAGAATACTTTGGTTCTACCAGATATCCCTTAACGACAATGCCCCCTTCTGAAGCATAGTTTACTTCAATAAGATTAGAAGACATTTCCCTAGGATATAGCTCAAATATAGTACTATAGAGTCCTTGACCGCTCGTTTTGATGGTTATTTTTCCATCTCGATTTAATACAAATGCTACATCAGGATTAGATAGAGCCAAATGAATAAGCAGTTGTTCTACTGCATTGCCTTCAGCTACGTCTTTTTTTAAAAACTTCATTCTCGCAGGGATATTATAGAATAACTCTTTTACCTGAATGATCGTTCCGTCCGGCGCGCCGGTTTCCGTCAGAGATACAGGTGTTCCTCCCTCGATGATGTATTTTGTTCCGATAGAATCATTTATTGACTTGGTCACAAGTTGTACTTTTGACACAGCACTGATGGCCGCCAGTGCTTCTCCGCGAAAGCC
>JAFUBI010000111.1 GCA_017460285.1 Oscillospiraceae bacterium
AACTTAAGCCCGAGGATCTTTGGAATCAATACAACAACATTGCCGGAAGCAAGATATCTTTCCGCCAGCACCTTTAGAACACGATCTGTCAATACAAGTAAAAAAACAAAAATAAGATCCATCGATTTTACCAACAATGCAGCGGTGATGATCACCGCTGCATTGTAATTCTTATTTCTTTATCCAAGAATAGCAGCGCAACGCGGGCACAATGTAGGATGTTTCGCATTTGTACCAACATTCTTATCGTAATGCCAGCATCTCTCGCACTTCTGACCGTCAGCCTTTGCTACATCAACTGAGAAGCCATTCCCCTGGAACGCGCCTTCGCCATCACTCTTCAGGATCACTTCCGATGCAATCAGGACGGACGGAAGATCTTCCAATACATTCCCCAAGAATTCGTATACTTCGCCATGTGCATATAGGGTGATTGCTGCGTCCAAATTGGATCCGATAACCTTCTCGACACGAGCATTCTCTGTAGCCTTCATGACATCAGAGCGCACATCGAGAATGCGATTCCATTTTGCTTTCAGTTCATCGTCAAAAGCGATATCTACTTTTTCAGGCATATCGTTCAGCAGGACTGCCTCACCATTGAACTTATCGTCAGCAGGAAGCATCTTCCAGATCTCGTCACTTGTGAAGCAAAGCACAGGTGTCAACAAACGGGTAAGTGCAGAAAGAATCCAGTAAATCGTAGTCTGCGCAGCACGCCTTGTAGCACTGTCAGGAGCCTCAACGTACAAGCGATCTTTTACGATATCAAGATAGACATTGGACAGATCCACAACGCAATAACTATGGATCGCCCTATAAACGTCATTGAACTCATATGCGTCGTACGCTGCAAGAGAGGTCTCAATGACTTCATTGAGCCTGTTCAGTGCCCAAAGATCCAACTCTTCCAACTGATTGGTCGGAACCGTGTCTTTGTTCGGATCGAAGTCATAAAGATTTCCAAGGATGAACCTCGCTGTATTGCGAACTTTGCGATACGAATCCGACAGTTGTTTCAACACATCGTGTGAGAGCTTAACATCTGCATGATAGTCGCAGGAGGCAAACAAAAGACGTAGGATGTCCGCGCCATACTGTTTTGTAACTTCCTGAGGTTCAATACCGTTGCCAAGAGATTTCGACATCTTCTTGCCCTGATCATCAACAGTCCAGCCGTGACTCAACACGCCCTGCTAAGGACCTGTGCCAAAGCATGCAACAGAGGTAAGCAAAGAAGACTGGAACCAACCGCGGTATTGGTCTCCACCTTCCAGATAAAGGTCACATGGCCAATCCTGCTCTGGGCGTTGCTGCAAAACAGCGACATGATACGATCCAGAGTCAAACCAGACGTACATGATATCCTGCTCTTTTACAACTTCTGTTCCACCGCAATATTTGCAAGTTTTTCCTGCAGGAAGCATCTCCTCCGCTTCCCTTTTATACCATGCATCAGAGCCTTCTTTCTCAAATAACTGGGCGACTGCTTCGTTGGTATCGTGATCAAACTGATACTTTCCACACTTTTTGCAATAGAAAGCTGGGATCGGTACGCCCCAAGCACGCTGACGGGAAATGCACCAGTCGGTGCGGTCTAGGACCATCGAAGTCATCCTATCTTTGCCCCACTCGGGGATCCAGCGAACTTCATTGATAGCTTTTACTGTCTCGTCTGCAAAGCCCTTCACGGAGCAGAACCACTGCTCTGTGGCTCTGAACATGACTGGTTCGTGACAACGCCAGCAGTGCGGATATTGGTGTTTGATCCTGGAACTGGCAAACAACGCTTTCGTATCTTCAAGTTTTTTTAGAATGATTGGTGTCGCCTCATCTGTTGTAAGTCCCTTGAGGTCTTCACCGGCGTCAGTTGTCATCTTCCCTTCGCTGTCCACAACAACGATTACAGGAAGATCGTAACGCTTACAGACTTCAAAGTCTTCGAGACCATGACCGGAGGCGTTATGAACACAGCCTGTTCCTGCATCCATCGTTACATAATCATCGACCATAACAACTGTATCGCGGTCAAGGAATGGATGACGGCTGGTGATGTTTTCAAACTCTGCACCTTTTGCATGAAGAACTGTCTCGTACTCAGAGACCTTCCCTGCTTTCATCGTCTCTTCGACGAGTTCTGTTGCCAATACATAATA
>JAFUBI010000112.1 GCA_017460285.1 Oscillospiraceae bacterium
AAAACATCGTTGTGATAAAGCATCCGGATAAGATGCTGAAACAACAAAACAAGTAGTCCCTGTAGAAAGGGGTATGGGAGCTGTGGATCCCCACAAGTAGAGCGGCATAGCCGTTCGAACGGAAACCTCGATCTGATTCTTTGAATCAGCCGGGGTAATTCATTGGCTCATAACAGTTCATGAGAAGCGAAATTTAAATACAGAAAAAAACTAGGAGAAAGATCATGAAAAAAGAAATTCGTGAAAACCAGGCTTTAAATTCTCACATTCTCAATTTTGATTACGTGCAAAAAGGAATGACAGTGTCCACGGACCGCAGTCCCATTGATCCAGCAGCAGGGTCAAAGGTCTATATGCCTTCTCCAGGCTTCAGCGGAAGCGGTGTGCCGTTTAGAAGAGTACCTGGAGTCCAGATCCTGGAAGACGGAAAAGCAGAGATCACCTTCTTTGCACCAGACGCAAAACGCGTTGAAGTGGCAGGTATCGGCGGCTCCATGCAGGGAAGATATGATATGGAGAAGGAAGAGGACGGATATTGGAGAGTTGTATTGAAAGATGTCCGCTCCGGCTTCCATTACTGTGTGTTTATCGTAGACGGTGTTATGACGTACAGTCCTGTACTTCCTTTCGGATTCGGATGCAGCTATGTGATGAACTATTTCGAAGTTCCGGATGATGATTCTGAATTCTATCTCCTGAACGATGTTCCTCATGGCACAATCCACATGGAACTGCTCAAGAGTGAGGCGACGGGACGGTATCGCAACCTCTGGGTGTATACACCTTATGGTTATGAAGTTTCCGATAAAAAGTACCCCGTGATGCACATTCTCCATGGAGGCGGAGAGAATGAGACAGGGTGGTTCTGGCAGGGAAAACTGAACTATATCGCGGACAATCTCATCGCGGAGGGAAAATGCGAGGAGATGATCATCGTGGCCAGCTGTTTCAACGCTCCCAGGGAACTGGAAGACGGACTGTTTGAAGACAAGGGGTTCCCGGAGATAATGGTGAACGAGATCGTACCCTTTGTCGACAAAAAGTACCGCACCGTTGCGGACCGCAGACACCGCGCTATGGCAGGCCTCTCTGCAGGCGGATCAATGGCGAGACAGATAGCCCATGGACATCCGGAGACCTTTGCCAACCTGGGACAGTTCAGCTGCGGCGCAGGGTTCTCTGTGGGCGGCATTACCACTGTGGATGGAGGTTTCTTCCTGCTTCCCAACGGCAAGATGACGAACAAAGGAGGTCCCCATTACGATGAACTGTTTGCTACTCCTGAGCACTACAATGAGACGATGGATGTAACTTTTATCACATGTGGGCTGGACGACCCGCGCCACGCGTACACCAAACCGCAGGTGGAGGAGCTCATCGGACTGGGCTATAACATCGAATATGCAACATATCCCGGATATCATGAGTGGGATGTGTGGAGATACAGTGCGCGTGACTTTATGATGCGCCTGTTCCGCTAATCTGTCGGAGAATAAACTGTGCCCCGGCGAGGAGGGATCCTCTCCGGGGTCTTCTTTTGTGCTCAAGGTTCAGGATAGAGTTCCACTCCCATCCCTTTTCCGGTTCTCATTCGCCATCTCCTTGGCGTGGTTCCAACCTGCTTTTTAAAGGTCTCGATAAAATGACTTTGTGAGGCAAAACCGAGAAAAGAAGTGATCTCATCGATATCATAGTCCGGATCCAGGAGAAGCTGCTTTGACACCAGTATCCGCTGCTCCAGAATGTACTGCTTGATCGTCTTTCCGGAAGCTCTTTTGAACACGGTGGAAAGATAGTTTGGAGACAGACCGCATATCTCAGCGAGAACAAGCACGGTAATCTTTTGACCGAGATGGTTGCTGATGTAGTCGCGGCACCTGGTGAAATAGATGTTATCGCTGAGGATCTCCTGCGTATCATGGACCGCCTGTACTAGAGCAGTACATTCTTTGATCAGTTCAGGAAGGATCTGTTCTGCATCGGTGCATCGGTGAAGAAA
Source organism: Oscillospiraceae bacterium (assembly GCA_017460285.1). Lineage (GTDB taxonomy): Bacteria > Bacillota > Clostridia > Oscillospirales > Ruminococcaceae > RUG11783. The sequence goes on from JAFUBI010000112.1 coordinate 2,000, forward strand.
AAAGAGAAAGCGGTCGGAAACTTCATATGCCCATAATTCATCCACACCGCAGTTGATTGCTACACGGGTGAAAAGTGAGATCATTGCGACAGCAAGGAAGCGTGAGTGTTCCTCAGTGTCAAGAAGAGTGTTTCTTGCGGAATCCAATTGCCCTGAGGAAAGCATATATTGCATAAAGCGTTTGAAGCCCTCCACATCACCTGCCTTCACATATGTAAACAGCTGCCTTTCCCATTCGTAAGAAGAATGGGAGATGAAAGGGAAAAAAGAGGTGAACCGGGTGTCGCTTACCGCTTTTTCATTGTCTACAGCAATATATCGCTTCAGCCTAGCCATAACAGAGCCCCCAAAGAAAACAAGAACATTTTGTGCAACAAGTATAACAGAATTGTGATATAAATCGTAGCATTTTTATATTTTACTGCGAGTTTTCTCCGTATCCTATTGATAGAATAGCCAGGAGGGTCAACGGATGGATCATATTGTAAATACGAAGAGCGGCTCTCTCAGGGGAGAACAGAAAAACGGATATGTGCAGTTTTTAGGAGTTCCTTTTGCGAAGGCACCTCTAGGAGAACTCAGATTTCGTAGGCCCCAGCCTGTCGCATGGGAAGGGATACGCGATGCAAAGAACTGCGGAAACTTTTGTTTCCAACCCGGTAATGGTGATACATCCTGCAAGGCACTCATCCCTTCAGAGGATTGTCTTCACTTGAACATTTATACTCCCGCATGCGATGGGAAGAAACGCCCGGTCGTTGTTTGGATCCACGGCGGAGCTTATCTCACAGGGAGCAACAGCAATCATACGAAGGACGGAGGCCTGATGTGTGTGCGTAACGACATCGTTGTGGTTCCCATTCAGTACCGTCTTGGGGCACTTGGGTGTGTGGATTTTTCGCTTCTGAGCGGTGCAAATGGAAGATTTGACTCCAACTGCGGAACCTGGGATCAAGTCGAAGCCGTCAACTGGGTAATCAAAAACATCGAGTCATTCGGAGGAGATCCCAACAACATCACGCTGATGGGAGAGTCTGCGGGGGCATGCAGTGTTCTGACACTGATGACGACCCCATATCTCAAGGGTAAGATCA
>JAFUBI010000113.1 GCA_017460285.1 Oscillospiraceae bacterium
AGATTACAGATTTTATCGCTGTCCTGGCTGTCGGGAATGGTTACGTATACCCAATAAAATGGGCACCTTTGAAATCAAGTGCCCCAAATGCCATTCTAAATTCCGCAAATCGATAAAAAGAACCTTATAATTACTGATTGTACAATATCCACATTATCTTTGACGAATAACAGCATACCTGCGTGCGAATCTATTACACGTAGGATTTTTTTGTGGTATAATATAAATGTGTTTTGAATACAGAGAAAGATGGTGTGTCATGTATCAGGTCAATGATGTTGTATCATACAGTTCCGCAGGCGTCTGTGATATAACAGATATCACTAGACGTTCGATCGCAGGGACAAGTATGGACTATTATGTTCTTAAACCTCAAATGGATCAGAAATCAACTGTGTTTGTACCAATTAACAACCAAAAACTGATTTCTCGAATGAGAACACCTTTGAATTCTTCACAAGCAGAAGCTCTCTTGGCTTCCCTGTGCTCATTAGGCACGAATTGGATCGATAATGATAATGAGAGAAAAGAAGTTTATCTCAACAGGATCACAGAAGGATGCCCTGATGAATTAGCTCAAATATACAAGACACTGACCTTGAGGCGCAAAGAACTAGAAGAGAACTCAAGAAAACTAAGGAGTGCAGACGAAAACTTTTTAAAACAATGCGAAAAACTGCTTTCTTATGAGATCGGACTTGCTACAGGTCATTCACTTGAGGATATCAAATCCAAGATATTTGAACTTTGCAACCAAATCTAGTTGTTTTCTTTAAAAGGATCGGCTTGAGAAAAAACCGATCCTTTTTGGTGTTATTCAATTTTTAGTGGCTTAAGCATGCGGGTTGCGTTGATTACTGCAATAATCATTACACCAACATCCGAGAAAACTGCCCACCACATGTTCGCATATCCAACTGCAGCAAACACAAGGCATAATGCCTTTACTAAAAGTGAAAAGGCGATGTTTTCCTTAACTATCCTCATGCATTTTTTCGAAATTCTGATTGCAAGAGGTATCTTCCTCAAATTGTCGTCCATTAGGACAACATCTGCAGCCTCAATTGCTGCATCACTCCCCATTGCCCCCATGGCTATACCAATATCGCTTCTCATCAATACAGGGGCATCGTTTATACCATCACCTGCAAAAGCGATCTTTTCATTTTCTGACAGTTTTTCAGACAAGAGTTTCTCAACATGTTGTACTTTGTCTACCGGCAACAGTTCTCCGTAATACGACGGTATTCCCAGACCCTCTGCGACTTGCCTAACAGTATTGCTGTCGTCACCTGATAAAACTACGGTTTCAACTTGAAGTTCTTTAAGTTCTTCAATTGCCTTATACGTATCAGTTCGGACAGCATCAGCAATCCTTATGTAACCTAAATAATTCTTGTTTTCTGTTACATAAACCACCGTTCCTATACCGTCTACAGGTTCGATAAGGATGCCATCCGATCTCATTAATTTCAAATTTCCAACGCTTACCGGTGATCCGTTGATCTCCGCCCGGATACCGTGTCCAGCAATTTCCTGGACATTATGCAGAATATCCCTTGATTCGTTTTCGTATCCTTTTCGCAATATCTCCCCTATCGGATGTGTAGAATACGATTCTGCTAATGCAGCAACCCATAAAAGGTGCTCTTCACTATTCCCCTCTGATGGGACTGCCTCGACGATCTGGAATCTGCCTTCTGTTAGAGTGCCTGTCTTATCAAAAACTATCTTGCTCATTTGCGACAGAGCTTCCAAGTCATTTCCACCTTTTACCAAAATACCGCTCCTGGAAGCTCCACCTATACCTCCAAAGAATGATAGAGGAATACTGATTACAAGTGCACATGGGCAACTGATAACCAAAAAGGTTAGAGCACGTAATATCCACGTTTTCCAATCACTTGTTATAAGTGAAGGAATAATAGCCAAGAACAGAGCGCCATAACATACCGCTGGTGTGTAATAACGAGAAAAACGAGTGATGAAGGATTCTACCTTCGCTTTTTTCATGCTCGAATTCTCTACCAGTTCCAATATCCGCGCTACCGTTGAATCCTCATAAAGCTTTGTAGTCTTTATTTTTATTGCCGCAGATTCATTGACACACCCACTTATATCTTCTGAGCCCAATTTAACATGTAAAGGCTTAGACTCTCCTGTTAACGCGGAAGTATCAACGTTGCTGTCCCCTTCAATAACGATGCCATCCATCGGTATACGCTCGCCAGGTCGAACAATTATGAGCGCTCCAACGGGGACGTCTTCGGGATCCTCTTCGTGTATATTGCCATCCTCATCCAAAACATTTGCAAATTCCGGACAAATATCCATCAAATCAGAAATGCTCTGCCTACTTTTACCTACAGCATAGGACTGAAAGAGTTCCCCTACCTGATAGAAGAACATTACAGCTACTCCCTCTTGGAACTCTCCCAACAGGACAGCACCAATCGTTGCAACTGCCATTAAGAAGTTTTCGTCAAATACTGATCCGTTTTTGATCCCCTTCCATGCATCCTCTAATACCTCAAGTCCGACAATAAAATATGGAATGAGAAATAGAAAACTAATCCATCCTTCAAACTCAGGGAACAGATGCTTCAGAAGTGCGACGATAAGAAAACATACTGCAGAAACAATGATTCGATTCAGTGCTTTTTTCTGCTTCTTCGTCATTTAAATACGATTCCTTTCAGTCGAGGATTTCAAAATCAGGCTCTACCCTCTTTGCAACCCGAATCACTTCTTCCATGATTTCATCAAAGCGATCCTCGGCAGCACTAATAACCATTTTCTGAGTCATAAAACCGACAGATGCTTCTTCCACGCCCTCAATCTGCTGAATAGCATGCTCTACCTTGGCTGCACAATTCGCACAATCTACTTCGATCTTGAATTTCTTCTTCATGATTTTTACTCCTCTACATGTTCCATTCCCAAAGATAAGATACTTCTCACGTGATCATCATCCAGAGAATAGATTATTTGTTTTCCGTCCCTACGGAATTTGACCAATTTATTATCTTTTAGTACGCGCAATTGATGACTGACAGAACTTTGTGTCATACCAAGCGCTTCAGCTATGTCTCCTACACATAACTCACTTTCAAATAATGCATACATTATTTTTATCCGAGTCGAGTCCCCAAACACACGAAAAAGATCCGCAAGATCATACAAGATCTCTTCGTTTGGCATACATTCGAATAATTCTTGGACAGCTTTAGGATTGATTGGTTGATAATCGTCCATCTCTATACCCCGTCATATGTATACTTGTTCATATGTTTATGCTTTGAGTATACACTCTTCATTAACAATGTCAATACTAATTCCGTTATGATATAGTATAAAAAACACAGTAGAAGGAGAAACACATTATGATCGCTATCGTTACAGGTGCTTCCTCTGGATTTGGGCAGGAGTTTGTTCGACAGTTTGATGACAGAGGTTATGATGAAATATGGGTAATAGCTCGCCGTTTAGAACGTCTAGAAGCTTTAAAAGATGAATTGAGCACAAAGATCCGACCCATATCTCTTGATTTAAGTGATCCTTCCTCCATTACTCTCCTTAAAAATATGCTTGATCAGGAGAAGCCCGAAGTGCACGCCCTTGTGAACGCAAGTGGTTTTGGCTATTTTGATGCTTTTATGAATGAGCCGTTAGACACAGCTTGCAATATGATCGATTTAAACGATAAAGCACTTATCTCTTTGTGTTATATCGTGGTCCCATATATGAAAGCAGGAGCGGAGATATATAACAT
>JAFUBI010000114.1 GCA_017460285.1 Oscillospiraceae bacterium
ATCGGAACGCGATCCTGGGTATCTCGGATGAGGTGGAAAGACTCAGTTTGATGTATTCCGTTCATCCTGTTCTTGTCAGGAAACTGTTGGAAGAATATGGGGAGAAAACGGAAGAAATACTGAGTTCGACATTTTTACCGGATCCGATCTATGTTCGGATAAATACAAAGAAGACCTCTGTAAAGGAACTCCTGTCCCATGCCGGAGAGAGGTTTTCCGAAACAGACTTGAAAAACTGTCTCAAATTGAACGGGGGCATCCGTCTCATCGAAGATCACCTGAACAAAGGTGAGGTGTATGTGGAAGGGTATCCGGCTCAATGGGCTGCGGCAATATTGGATGTCCATGAGGGACAAAGAGTCCTCGACCTGTGCAGCGCTCCCGGCGGAAAGACCATGTGTCTTGCTATGGCAACTGGAGATAAAGGTTCTGTCACAGCAGTGGAACTACACGCGAACCGTTCAAAACTGGTAAAAGAGTTGGCGGATAGACTTTGCATCGCGAATATTGATGTGGTCTGTGCGGATGGGACCGTATTTTATTCGGACGAGGGATTCGACCGTGTCCTCTGTGATGTTCCTTGTTCCGGATATGGTGAACTTTCATCGAAACCGGAATTGAGATATAAGGATCCAAATGGCGCAGGTTCTTTGACGGAACTTCAACAGAGGCTGCTTGAAAACGGGGCGTCACTGCTGAAAAAAGGCGGAAAACTGGTATATAGCACCTGCACGATCCTGAAAGAGGAGAATGAGGACATCGTAAGGAAGTTTCTGCAATCGCATGAAGATTTTGAAGGGTGTCCCATCGATTTGGAAGGGATCCATGCAGAGAAGATATCAGATCACGAAAGGAAGTTCCTTCCGTGTCATGAGTTACCAGAGGGCTTCTATGTAGCATCCTTGAGAAAAGTGTGATATGATAAACAATACGATTGACATACTGTCCTATACGAAAAAAGAGTTGAAGGCTCTGTTCCAAGAGATTGGGGAGCCTGCTTATCGTGCAAATCAATTGTTTTCCTGGCTTCATCTGAAGCGAGTCACAACTTATGACGAGATGTCAAATCTTCCGGAAAAGATGAGAAGGTGGCTTCGAGAGAATGCTATATTCGAGAGACCTGCTGTTTTGAGAAAGCAGATATCAAAGGATGGCACGGAGAAGTATCTCCTTGGCTTTTCGGATGGGAACGCGGTAGAGACTGTAGCGATGGAGTACGAACATGGAGTGTCCTTGTGTATCTCCACTCAGGTAGGCTGCAGGATGGGATGTGCATTCTGTGCGTCTACAGTCAACGGTCTTGTCCGAAGCCTCACTGCTTCTGAGATGCTCATGGAAGTGTATGAGAGCGAGAGGCAGAAGGGAAAGAAGATCGACAGTGTCGTCCTGATGGGAATCGGAGAGCCCTTGGACAATCTGGATGCGGTGGTTCGTTTCTATGAGCAGATCACGGATGAACAGGGATACGGGATGAAGAACCGTTCTGTCACGGTATCTACGTGTGGGATAGCCCCGAAGATCTACGAGTTGGCTGATATGCACAAACAACTCACTTTGTCGCTTTCGCTGCATTCCGCTTTCTCCGACAAGAGAAGCAGGATCATGCCCGTCAATCTGAAATACCCGCTTCCGGAGGTTTTGGAAGCGTGCAAGTATTATGTGAATGAGACCGGCAGGAGGATCACGTTCGAATATACAGTGATCCACGGCACCAACGATATGGACGAAGATGTCAACGAATTGGTGCGGATCGCCGGGATGATGCAGAGCCACGTGAATGTGATCCCTGTGAACTCTGCGGGGCGCGGAAACTTTTCCGCAACACGAAAAGATGCCGAGGTGTTCGCTTCCAAACTGAATGCCAGAGGTGTCAATGCTACGGTCCGGAGGACTTTGGGAGAGGATATCTCTGCCGCTTGCGGACAATTGAGACGAGAAACACAACAACTCTGATGGAGAGGTTCACATGACCTTAGCCGGTTACACGGATATCGGATACAAATATGAGGAAAACCAGGACTGCTACCGCGCCGGAAAGATCAACGACAGCCTCGGATGGATGTTGTTGTGTGATGGAATGGGAGGTCTCTCCCATGGAAAGACGGCTAGCCATATCGCGGTGGATATCGTGTCTTCCGCTATGGGCGATGAGCTCCTGAATGTCGTAACTCCACAGGATAAGGCTGCTTATCTGACAATAGTCTGCCAGAAGGCGAACAGGGCGGTTTTTGATGCTTCTGTCCGTATCGGCGGAAATCAGATGATGGGTACGACTATGGTGCTGGCTGTCGTGGACGGTCAGGATGCCACGATCCTTCATTGCGGTGACAGCAGAGTCTATCACTACCAGAGAAGGACGATGAAACAATTGACGCGTGATCATTCCTATGTTCAGGAGCTGATCGATGCAG
>JAFUBI010000115.1 GCA_017460285.1 Oscillospiraceae bacterium
CAGCCCCTGCTTATGCTTATGTAAATCCTTCACGTGCTGCATAAGAAGTATGTAGTAACTTATGTGCTAAATGAGAATTCGGCTTCTCGAGGAATTTATCATAAAGCTCAACAATCTGAGGATTGTTGTGAGACTGTCTAACTGACTGACGCTCGTCCTCAGAATAGAGAGCTTGGGCTCTTTTAGCCTTATACGTATCAAGGATATCGTCTCCTTCATTCGGGAGGAAGCAACTGCGGACATAAGGTTGACCACCACCGTTAATGCATCCACCAGGGCAGCCCATGATCTCAATAAAGTGATATTTGGATTTGCCTTCACGGATCTCATCAAGCAACACTTTTGCAGACTTCATACCAGAAGCGACAGCAACATTTACAACTGTTCCATTGATATCAATAGAGGCTTCACGTATGCCTGCTTCATGACCACGAACTTCTTCAAATTTAATTAGTTCATGTTCTTTACCGGTCAAGACGTGGTATACAGTTCTTAGAGCAGCTTCCATGACACCACCTGTGACGCCGAAAATGACGCCAGCACCGGAATAGTCACCCATGATATCACTATCCCACTCTTCGTCAGGCAAACGGTTGAAAATAAGGCCGCTTCTCTGGATCATTCGTGCCAATTCTCTGGTAGTAATGACTGCGTCAACATCGTCAATACCGTCAACATTCATGACATCTCTCTGACGTTCATATTTTTTGGCTGTGCAGGGCATTACAGAAACGACAAAAACATCTTTAGGATCCAGATCGTGCTCTTTTGCCCAATAAGATTTGATGATAGCTCCTTGCATCTGGTGAGGAGATTTGCAGGAGGACAGGTGAGGGAGAAGATCACCGTAATTGTATTCAGCATAATTGACCCAACCTGGTGAACAGGAAGTAATCATCGGAAGGACTCCACCATTGGTAAGTCTATCCAAGAGTTCATGACCTTCTTCCATAATTGTTAAGTCAGCGCCAAAGTTTACATCGTAAACACGATAGAAACCAAGGCGTCTAAGAGCTGCAATCATTTTTCCAGTGACAGGGGTGCCTACAGGATAACCAAATTCTTCACCTAAAGCAGCGCGAACAGCGGGAGCGGCTTGAACAATAACTTTTTTACCAGCAGCAATAGCAGCGTCAACTTTGTCAATTTCAGATTTTTCCATTAATGCGCCGGTCGGGCAAACACTGACACACTGTCCACACTGGATACAGGGAGAATTTGCAAAACTGCGGTTCTCAGCAGGAGCTACGATGGTATTAAAACCACGATTCTCAAAACCAAGGATCCCTAGACCGTGAGCGTTGGAACAACGCGCGATACATCTTCCACAAAGAATACATTTAGAAGTATCCCTATATAAAGCGGGAGCCAATTGATCTAGTGTTGTTTGAGAATGAACTCCAGAAAATGCATCCTCGCGTGCTCCTGTCAAAGTAGCTACATGTAAGAGTTCACATTTTCCATTTTTATCACATTGCTGGCAATTCTTATTGTGGTTTGAAAGGAGCAATTCAACGCTCCTTCTTCTTGCTTCTACTGCCTTTGGAGTAGAAATGCGTATTTCCATTCCTTCATTGATTGGATAAACACAACTAGCTACCAAACCTCTTGCTCCAGTTGCTTCAACAAGGCAAACACGGCAAGATCCGCTGTTGCATTCGCCATGATTAAATGCGCATAGAGAAGGAATTTCATATCCGCATGCTTTTGCTGCTTCGAGGATTGTCAAACCAGATTCTACCTGATAAGGCACGCCCTCAATTTTAATATTAACTAAAGACATGTTCATTCCTCCTTATCTTTTCTCAATTGCGCTGAATTTACATGTGGACATACATGCGCCACACTTTACACAAGCCGTCGGATCAATGACCATAGAGGCAAGTTTATGCCCAGGCGCAATATAATCTGTTCTTGTGATACAACTTGCAGGACATCCTTTGGCACACATACCACATCCAATACACTTATCAGGATCGATATGATATTCCATGAGATTTTTACAAATGTGTGCGGGGCATTTCTTATCAACGATATGTGCAATATATTCGTCACGGAAATGAGTTAGGGTAGATACGATAGGATTGGATGAAGTCTGTCCAAGGGCGCAGAGAGAATTCGTTTTGACTGTCTGACTCAACTCATCGAGCTCGTCCAGATCTTCCATAGTTCCTTTGCCTTCAGTGATCCTAGTTAGGATTTCAAGCATACGTTTTGTACCAATACGGCAAGGTGTGCACTTTCCGCAGGACTCATCACAGATGAATTCCATGTAGAATTTAGCAACGTCTACCATACAGTTGTCTTCATCCATAACGATTGCGCCACCAGATCCCATCATGGATCCTTTAGCAACAAGGTTATCAAAATCAATAGGCTCATCGAGGTATTCTTCAGTCAAGCATCCGCCAGATGGACCACCTGTCTGAATAGCTTTGAACTTCTTGCCACCAGGAAGTCCTCCCCCGATGTCAAAGATCAACTCTCTAAGAGTAGTTCCCATAGGTACTTCAACCAAGCCTACGTTATTAACTTTGCCACCAAGAGCAAATACTTTTGTTCCTTTTGAGCGTTCTGTACCGACTTTGGCAAATTCTTCATAACCATTTCGCATAATGAATGGAACGCAAGCAAGGGTCTCAACGTTATTAACGATAGTCGGTGTTCCCCAAAGTCCACTTATAGCAGGGAACGGAGGTCTTGGACGAGGCATACCTCTCTTGCCCATGATAGAGTTAAGAAGATCTTCTTCGTCGCCGCATACAAAAGCTCCAGCACCTAAACGAATGTGGCAGCGGAAACTGAAATCAGAACCAAGGATGTTGTCCCCAAGTAATCCTAATTCTTCAGCTTCGCGAATTGCTATTTTTAAACGTTTTACAGCAGTGGGATACTCAGCACGGACATAGAAATAACCATTTTGAGCCCCAATTGCGTATCCGGCAATTACCATACCTTCTACAACAGCTAACGGGTTACCTTCCAATATGGAACGATCCATAAATGCACCTGGATCTCCCTCGTCACCATTGCAGACAACATATTTTTCATCATTCTTTTGATCTAAAGCGAACTGCCATTTTCTACCTGCCGGGAAGCCACCGCCACCACGACCACGAAGTCCGGATTTCATGATCTCATCAACAACTTCCTGTTGAGTCATTGTAAGAGCACGGCGAAGTCCTTCATAGCCGCCAAATCCGAGAGCTTCATTGATATCTTCAGGATTGATAACGCCGCATCCATGAAGAGCAACACGACGCTGTTTTTTATAAAAGTTGATTTCATCCTGTTTAGCAACTTTTTCTTTTGTAACAGGATCAACATAAAGTAAGCGTTCAACAATAGTGTTGTTGACAATGTCAGATTCAACGATTTCTTCGACATCTTCAAGTTTTACTAAGCGATAAAGAGTGTCTTCAGGATAGATTTTTACAAATGGACCCTGAGAGCAGAAACCAAAACATCCCACCATGTTAACTGTGACTTTTTCAGATAGATTCTTTTCAGCTAAAACGGTATTAAATTTTTCTGTAATCTCTGCAGAATGGCTGCTTAAACACCCAGTTCCTCCGCAGAGAACGATGTGACGTTTTCCATCAGCGCCACTTAATTTGTCTTGGATCTTCTTTGTGTTTTCAGCGATGTTTGCATTGAGTTGGTCAACAGTAGCGATCATTAAGCAATGCCCTCCTTAGCTTTATACTCTGCGATGACAGAGGGGACTGCGCCAACAGTCATCTTTGGATAGACATTACCATTAATGCTGACTGCAGGAGCGATTCCACAAGCGCCTATACAACGAAGAGCGTCAAGAGTAAATAAGCCATCTTCCGTTGTTTGGCCGGGTTGGATCTTTAACAGCTCTGCAAACTTATCAATGATGTTTTGAGCACCTTTGACATAGCATGCTGTACCAAGACAACAACCGATTACATACTTTCCCTTAGGAGTAAGAGAAAAGAATGAGTAGAAGGTTACAACACCGTAGATTTCCGCAACAGAAATTCCTGTTTGTTGAGATACAAGCTCCTGTACCTCCAGCGGTATGTAACCATATTCGTTCTGAATATCGCTTAGAATCATCATTAAAGGCGTTTTTTCATCTTTATAACGCCCACAGATCTCAACGATCTTCTGAACGGCAGATTCACTGAGTTTTGCCATACGTATCATCCTTTCCGTGATAGTTATCATATGAAATAACTAACTAATATCACAAATGAAATTATACAGGATTACATACCTTTTGAAAAGTATCTAGAGTTTTTACGACGTCGATTTTCACCATTGATTTTAAGGTGGAGAATCCTGTTTGAAAAAGATTTGAACACATAATTGTTTGCATTACTTTTCAAAAGTAGATATATTCTTTTTAGCACAAAAAAGGATGGAATTAGGTTCTATGAAAAATGCTCATAAAGTTAGGTTTATTGATTTGATAACACAAGCTTTAGGCGATATTCTTCTACTTGTAGAGGAAGGATTGAGTAGATTATATCCTAGAGAACCTAGAAAGCGCCTTTCTGATGAAAACTATCTATATAACAGAAAAAGAGATATTGTCAATCAACTGATTAACGACCAAAATGACGGGAAAGAAACAGGTGTAAATAAACTAAAGATAGGACGGACGGACGTCGGTTGGTCTGGGTGTGAAATAATAGCGATCCATAATGCTTTAGTACTTTTAGGGAAGGAATCTTCATTTGCTGATGTTGAGCGAGAGTTTGAGATCTCAGGCGCTTTGACTAAAGTGCCATTTGTTCCTATTGGAGCATATGGGTCGAACCCTTATGCATTAAGAAGAATGATAACTACTTTTGGATTAGAAGCAAAATCTGTCTCTTTTAAATGGATCTTAAATAATCCTGGTATATATGTGTTTTCTTATTGGAATTATGGTGGTTTGCTGAAAGGGCTGCATACGATATTATTAGAATCAGATGGAGAGAAATATCGTTTGTACAATTATGGTAGCACAGGTCAGGCGATACTTGGTAAAGACCAATATGTTGAGAGATTTAAGGAGCGTTTTATCATAGGATATGATGTGCATGAGAAAGGAAAAGAGTTTTAATGAGGATATTATCTGTAGATTTAGGTGATGCAAGAACTGGATTGGCAATTTGTGATTCGGCGGAGACAATAGCAACGCCCCTTTGCAATGTTACTGGTAAAAACATATTTAGAATATCAGAAGAAGTAGCTCGTATCGTGATCGAAAAGAGAGCGGAGAAGGTTGTTGTCGGCTTACCGATCAACATGGATGGCTCTGAAGGTGAGAGGGCGAACAAGTGCAGGAAATTTTCGGAAGTTCTTCAGAAAGATGTGGGAGAAGAAA
>JAFUBI010000116.1 GCA_017460285.1 Oscillospiraceae bacterium
ACTCGAAATGCTGTGTGGGGAAACTCACCTAGGGTTCGAATCCCTAACTCTCCGCCAGAGCCCTGCCGATGCGCAGGGCTTTCTTTTTGCCGATGTTCCACGTGGAACATCGGCAGGAATATCGAAAGGAGTGTTCCACGTGGAACATCAGCATGATCTGGATCGATGACAAAAAACTGAAGGAATTGCGCGACGCCGCTCCCGAGCAGCTCAGAGTGCCGGTTTTGGAAAGAGCGGTCGCTTTTGACGTGGAGACACCGAACGGAAAGAGCGAAAGGATGTGCTCCATAGGGATCACCGTCATCGAGAACAATATCGTCACCAGATCCGTAGAGTACCGCATCAATCCGGAACAAGACTTTGACTGGTTCTGTGTCCAGATACACGGGATCACTCAGGAAGAAGCGGAGTGCGAGCCCATCTTTCCGAAGGTCTGGCCGTTGATCCGGAAGGAATTGGATCAGGGATTGATTCTGGCGCACAACGCCCGCTTTGATTTAAATGTATTAAAAAAGACACTGAAGGCATACGATCTGGAGTTCCACGATGTGAAATTCGTGGACACGGTCGAGATTGCCAGGACGCTTCTGGGAAAGAAGGTGCCGAATCACAAGCTGGGGACGCTCTGCGATTGGTTGGGGATCCCTCTGGATGCCCATCACGCGGGAAGCGACAGTTTCGGATGCGCGGAGATCTATCTGAGTTTGCTGGAAGAATACGGCTCTTTGAAGCGGTTTGAGAGGAATTTCTCCTTCGATTGAAACTGTGAGCAAGAACATATGTTTGTCATCAAAAAATACCTGAAATTCCTTTGAGAAAAGGGGTCATCGCTTGCATACAGGTTTCCGTTTTGCTACAATAACAACGGCTTAATATGCACAGATTACAATATTTTTGGAGGATACCTAGTAATGGTTAAAGTTGCTATTAATGGTTTCGGCCGCATTGGTCGTCTCGCGTTCCGCCAGATGTTCGGCGCAGAGGGTTATGAAGTTGTTGCTATCAACGACCTGACCAGCCCCACAATGCTCGCACACTTGCTGAAATATGACACAGCACAGGGTTCTTACATTGGACGCGTCGGTGAGAATCTCCACACTGTCGAAGCGACAGAGGATTCCATCGTTGTTGACGGAAAAGAAATCAAGATCTACAAAGAAGCGGATGCTAACAATTGCCCCTGGGGCGAACTCGGCGTTGACGTAGTCCTCGAGTGCACCGGTTTCTACACTTCTAAAGCAAAATCCATGGCACACATCAATGCCGGCGCAAGAAAAGTTGTCATTTCTGCTCCTGCAGGCAATGATCTTCCGACCATCGTTTACAATGTAAACCATGACAAACTCACAGCAGAAGATCAGGTCATCTCCGCAGCATCCTGCACGACCAACTGCCTCGCCCCGATGGCAAAGGCTCTCAATGATAACTTCCCGATTCTCTCCGGTATCATGACCACTGTTCACGCATACACCGGCGATCAGATGATCCTTGACGGCCCGCAGCGCAAAGGCGACCTCCGCCGTGCACGTGCTGGCGCAGCCAACATCGTACCGAACTCCACCGGAGCAGCAAAGGCTATTGGTCTTGTCATTCCTGAACTGAACGGCAAGCTCATCGGCTCCGCACAGCGTGTTCCGGTAGTTACCGGTTCTTCCACCATCCTCGTAGCAGTCGTAAAGGCTGAGGATCTGACCAAGGAAGCAGTCAACGCAGCAATGAAAGCCGCTGCAAATGAGTCCTTCGGCTACACCGAAGAGCAGCTCGTTTCCTCCGACGTCATCGGCATGCGCTATGGCTCATTGTTCGATGCAACTCAGACCATGGTCACCAAGGTCGAGGACGGCGTATATCAGGTACAGGTAGTTTCCTGGTATGACAACGAGAACTCCTACACCAGCCAGATGGTTCGCACCATTAAATACTTCAGCGATCTCGGCTAATCGGTAGAGAGAACCTTCTGAAAAAGGATCTGTCCCAACTCCTTCGGGGGTTGGGACGTTTTTGTAGGGCAAAACCACTCGCCTAGCGAGTGGTTTTGCCCTACAAGAAAGAAACAGGACAGAATCGTCCTGTTTCTGCACGAAATACCAGATATGTAAAGTTTACTTTGCTAAAGATTCGGAGAAGGCTACGGCTCTGCGGATGTGATCCAGATACTGTTCCCGGACATCCTTGGGTTCGAGGATGGTGGATTCCTCGCCAAAACTCAATACCCAGCCGAAGAACTGAGGGCTGACGGAGACGTCGGCGAGAACTGAGAAATGCTCCTCGTCTTCCGGGATGATGCGAACGTCCTTTCCGAAGCGGTCTATGACAGCGCCTACGAGGTGGTTCGCGAAGAAGAGCCTCACTTGTCTGGTGTCCCCGTGGTACATGCCAAACACTTTCGCGGTGTAGCGGCCGAGGTCGATCTCATCGAACTGCTCCTTTCCTTTGCGCTTGCGGTCTCCCTCCGTGAGATTGGAGATCTTGTCCACGCGGAAGTGCTTCATGAGCTCATCCTCCTCGTCATAGCCGAGGAGGTAATAGTTCTCATTGTCCAGGATCAAGGCGAAGGGACTCACTTTATAGGAACTGCCTCCCTTGCGGAACTGGCGTTCCTTGTTAAGGTTGTATTCGTAGTATTTGAACGTCACGGCGTGGTCGTTGGAGATGGCGGAGGAGAGTCCGTCCACGTTGTAGAAGACGCTCTCGTTCATATTCTTGACCCTTCCGCTGACGATGACCTGCCGCTGAAGTTCCTTTGCCTGGTGAAGAGTGCCGAGTCTCTCCAGTTTTTCGATCAGATTTTTGGTTTTGCGCGCGGTGATGAACTTGGAGCTCTGCACGCTGTCCACCAGCAGTTTCAGTTCCGGGAGCTCAAAGTCTCGGGAAGCGACGTAATAGCGGATGGAGTTGTTGGGCATGCGGACCCGGATGACATCCAGACCGTAGTCCTGCAAAAGGGAGAGATCGTCGTAGAGAGCCTTGCGCTCCGCTTCGATGCCGCACTCTTTCAGATAAGCTGCCATGTCCGACACGGAGACGAGATGTGTCTCATCGGTCTGGTCCAGCAGATAGTCCCTCAGATAGAGGAGCTTCAGTTTTTGGATGGAGGTCTTAGACATCGTTTTCGTTCCTTTCCTCAGAATCGGATGCCGCGCGTTTGTCCGGGATGGAGGACAGAGTCAGGATCATCAAAGTCAGCGCGCAGAAGGTGTGCTGAAGCAGGGAGATGACATTCAAAAAGGACAGCCTCCCGCCGTTCATGAAGAGTTCCGGAAGGCGGAACCCGATCGCCAGGTATACCGCAAGGACGGAAAACCCTACAGCGGAAGGAAAAGCGACGGTGCTGCCCGCCAGGACGGCGGAGCAGTAGCGCAGCCATGCGACAGCCAGAGCGGCTTCACACAGAAGAGAGAGGACCGTCAGGGAATCGTGAAGATTCACGGGACTCTGGGCGTAAAGGAACAAAAGCTGGGAGGTGAAGGCCACCGCGGGGGACGCCGCAAAGAGATCGCTCAGCAGAGTGGTCGGAAGGGAGGCGTTGGCTGCCAGGAGAAAATAGAAGGCGGCGGCAAAAACATGGGACACCGCGTAGAGAGCGAAGACCCCGAGGGACAGTGCTCTGGAGGAGATCTTCGAGGTGAGAGGAGGGATCAGGATCTGCTGCAGCGTGAAGAGAGCCGCCAAGCAGAGAACGATCTGGAGCAGGAGGGAAGCCGCTTTCGGAGGCTGTGGTTCCACCTGTTTATTCTTGATGCGGAGCCCCGCCGCAAGAGCGGTGACGCAAGCCAGAGCGAGGGAGAACAGGAACAGGAAGCGTCCGTAGCTCCCACCATAAAAGAAGCCGGTGACCCGGTCCGTTTGAGACAGTGTCGCAAGCCGTATAAGAAAGAACGGTATTAAAAACAGGAAATACAGCCGGAAGATCCGCTTCATGATCCCCTCCCAAGTCGTCGTATGAAAACATTATAACCGAGAAGAAAACAGATGTGTACAAAAAAGGCGCTCGTGCGAGCGCCTTTCGTATAATTTTGGTTCGAGATCAGTCTCTCGGGTTGCGGATCTGTGCCTGAGCTGCTGCAAGACGTGCGATCGGTACGCGGAACGGTGAGCAGGAGACATAGGTGAGACCAGCGCGGTGGCAGAAATCGATGGAGGAGGGGTCTCCGCCATGTTCACCGCAGATTCCGAGCTTGATATCGGGGCGGGTCTCTTTGCCGAGTGCGACAGCCATCTTGATGAGTTTGCCGACGCCGACCTGGTCGAGGTGAGCGAACGGATCGTTTTCATAGATGCCCTTGTTGTAGTACTCACCGAGGAACTTGCCTGCGTCGTCGCGGGAGAAGCCGAAGGTCATCTGGGTGAGGTCGTTGGTTCCGAAGCTGAAGAACTCTGCTTCTTTTGCGATCTCATCAGCGGTCAAAGCTGCGCGCGGGATCTCAATCATGGTGCCGACCTTGTAGTGTAGCGGCTTGCCTTCTCTGGCGATGATTGCGTCAGCGGTGTCGGTGACGACTTTCTTGACATACTGGAGCTCTTTGATCTCACCGACCAGCGGGATCATGATCTCCGGTACGACGTCCATACCGGTGCGCTCCATAACTGCGTAAGCAGCCTGGATGACAGCGGTGGTCTGCATCTCAGCGATCTCCGGATAGGTGACAGCCAGACGGCATCCGCGGTGACCCATCATCGGGTTGAACTCGTGGAGTCCGGTGATGACCTGGTGCAGATCGTCAACAGAGATGTTCATCTCTTTTGCGAGAGCAACGATGTCTTCTTCCTGAGTCGGTACGAACTCATGGAGAGGAGGATCCAGGAAGCGGATGGTAACGGGCTTGCCGTGCATCTCTTCGTAGAGTTTCTCGAAGTCGCCCTGCTGCATCGGGAGGATCTTGGCGAGAGCAGCTTTGCGCTGTTCGACTGTCTCGGAGACGATCATCTCACGGACAGCTGCGATACGGTCTGCTTCAAAGAACATGTGCTCTGTGCGGCAGAGACCGATGCCTTCTGCGCCGTATTCAAATGCCTGGTGTGCATCGCGAGGTGTATCCGCGTTGGTGCGGACACCGAGCTTGCGGACTTCGTCTGCCCATCCCATGAAGCGACCGAAGTTGCCGGACAGGGAAGCGGGAGCAGTCGGGATAGCCTCGAGGTAGATGTTGCCGGTGCTTCCGTCGAGGGAGATGTAGTCGCCGCGGCAGACTTTCTTGCCAGCCAGCTCGAAATAACCCTCTTCGTCATGCATGCGGACTTCGCCGCAGCCGGATACACAGCAGGTTCCCATACCACGTGCAACAACTGCTGCGTGGGAGGTCATGCCGCCGCGAACGGTGAGGATGCCCTGGGATACGTGCATTCCTTCGATGTCTTCCGGAGAGGTCTCCAGACGGACGAGAATGACTTTGTTGCCTTTTGCCGCTTCTTCGATGGCTTCCTCAGCGGAGAAGACGACCTGTCCGCATGCTGCGCCGGGGGATGCCGGAAGAGCGGTGGCGGCTACAGTCGCTTTCTTCAGCGCTGCTGCGTCGAACTGCGGGTGGAGGAGAGCGTCGAGCTGCTTTGCGTCAACAGCCATCAATGCTTCTTCCTTGGTGATCATGCCTTCGTCGACGAGGTCGCATGCTACGCGGAGAGCAGCAGCTGCGGTGCGCTTGCCGTTACGGGTCTGGAGCATGTAGAGTTTGCCGTTCTCAATGGTGAACTCCATGTCCTGCATGTCACGATAGTGTTTTTCAAGGTTGTTTGCGATGTTGGAGAACTGCTCGTAAACAGCCGGGTTGGTCTCTTTGAGTTCGGAGATGTTGGAAGGTGTGCGGACACCGGCGACAACGTCTTCGCCCTGAGCGTTCATCAGGAACTCGCCGAACAGACCCTTTTCACCGGTAGCAGGGTTGCGGGTGAAGGCAACGCCGGTGCCGGAGTTGTTGTTCAGGTTTCCGAATACCATCGGCATGACCGAAACAGCGGTGCCCCAGTGGGACGGGATCTCGTTCATCTTGCGGTAGTAGATAGCGCGCTCATTGTTCCAGGAACGGAAAACAGCCTTGACTGCGCCGTAGAGTTGGACCTGAGGATCCTGCGGGAATTCCTCGCCGAGCTCTTCCTTGTAGAATGCGCGGAAGCGGACGAGCATCTCTTTCAGATCTTCGGTGTCAAGTTCGATATCCTGTTTGACGCCTTTTTTCTCTTTGAGTTCGTCAATGATGACTTCGAAGCGCTTTTTGGAAAGTCCCATGACGACGTCGGAGTACATCTGAACGAATCTGCGGTATGAGTCATATACGAAACGCTCGAATTTCGGGTCATCATTGCCTGCGATGAGACCTGCGGCGACTTCGTCGTTGATACCGAGGTTGAGGATCGTATCCATCATGCCGGGCATAGAAGCAGGAGCTCCGGAACGAACAGAAACGAGAAGGGGTTTTGCGGGATTGCCGAGCTCTTTGTCGTTGATCTCTTCGATCTTCTTCAGATACTCTGCGATCTCTGCTTCGATTTCAGGAGCGATCTGCTCACCGTCGTCATAATAGCGGTGGCAGGCTTCTGTGGAGACGATGAATCCCTGAGGTACAGGAAGACCGAGAGAGGTCATTTCTGCAAGGTTAGCACCTTTTCCGCCCAGGAGTTCACGCATGGAGCCGTTGCCCTCAGAAAAGAGGTAAACGTATTTGTGTGCCATATGTATCCTCCTACACATAAATATATGATTACAATAAATCGCCAAATAATTATACCAAACAGCCCCCCTTCACACAACTATATTTTTGTGCCCGGAATGGCTTCTAACGGTTGAAAAAACGCCCTCCAATTGCGATAATAAAGATGCTGTTATTCTGTGATCGAGAGAGGAACTTATGAGAGAAACGAACGTTGTGATCTTGGCTGCCGGACAGGGAAAGCGCATGCGCGCCGTCTGTTCCAAGGTGCTTTGCACCGTGGCGGGAAAGCCTATGCTCCTCTGGGTCACAGACGCTGCCCGCAAGGCGGGAGCGGATCATGTCTGTGTCGTAGCCTCCGAGCCGGACGTCATCCGGGCGGTACAGGATGCGGGATTTGAAGTGCGCATCCAGAGCGAGAGACTGGGCACGGGACATGCCACGCGCATGGCTGCGGACTTCCTGGAAGAGCACCGCGACGGGGACACGCTGGTCCTCTGCGGGGACGCTCCGTTCATGGACAGCGAGACCATCAAAAAGGCGTATCAGCAGCACAAAGATGAAGGCAATGCGCTGACGGTCGTCACTGCGGAACTGCCGGATGGCGGGAATTACGGTCGTATCCTGAGAGACGGATCCAGGCTGGCAGCCATCGTGGAGAACGCGGACTGCACTCCCGAGCAGGCGAAGATCCGGGAGATCAATTCCGGAGCCTTCTGGTTCAAGACCGATGTGCTCATCGATACGCTGGGACGGATCCGGAACAACAACGCGCAGGGGGAGTATTATCTCACCGACGCAGTGGCGCTGATCATCGAGGCGGGGGAGAAGGCAGGCGCGTGCCTGGCGGATTCTCAGGATGTGGTCCTCGGTGCCAATGACCCTGCGGGGCTTCTCCTTCTGAACGAGAGGGCGAAAGCCAAAGCCATCGAGAAACACCTCGCGGGCGGTGTCCAGTTTGAACTGACGGACGGAGTGGTCATCGGACCGGATGTGGAGATCGAGGCGGGAGCCTGTATCCGACCGGGGTGCTCGATTACGGGCAGGACCGTGATCGGAAGAGGTGCGGTCATCGGACCGAACAGTATCGTCCGGGACAGCAAAGTCGGTGAAGGTGCCGTGGTGGAATGCAGCGTTTTGGATCATGCGGATGTTCCTGCGGGAGAAAAGGTAGGACCGTTCGCCGTTTGCACAGACAGAAAAGATCAGAAATTTAAGTTGATTTAGTTGAGTGAAAAGAAAAGGGGCGATGCGATATGAATCTTCATGGCAGAGAGATCAAGTTATTTGCGGCAAATTCCAACCCTATTTTGGCGAACGATGTGTCCACTTATCTAGGGATCCCCCTGGGGAGAGCGGACGTAGGAAAATTCAGTGACGGCGAGACTTCCGTCTCGGTGTACGACACCGTCCGTGGCTGCGACGTATTCGTCGTACAGTCCATTTCTGAACCTACCAACGATAATTTGATGGAACTGCTCGTGATGATCGACGCGTTCAAGCGCGCATCCGCAGGAAGGATCACAGCTGTCGTCCCGTATTACGGCTACGCGAGACAGGACAGAAAGGCAAAGGGCAGAGACCCGATCACAGCGAAACTCGTTGCGGATATGATATCTGTAGCCGGCGCGGACAGGATCCTCACGATGGATCTCCACGCTCCGCAGATCCAGGGATTCTTCAACATCCCGCTGGACCATTTGGTCGGATCCACTCTTCTTTCTCCCTATGTGATGAAGAAATTTGAAGGAAACTACGAGAACGTGGTCGTCATGTCTCCTGACGTAGGCTCTATCAAGAGAGCCCGCAACTTCGCGAAGAACTTCAACGCCCCCATCGCCATCGTGGATAAGCGCCGCCCGAAAGCGAACGTCAGCGAAGTCATGAACATCATCGGCGATGTGGAAGGCAAGGATGTTATCATCTTTGACGACATGATCGATACGGCAGGGACCCTTGTGGGAGCCGCCACTGCGATCAAGGAGCACGGCGCGAAGAGCATCACCGCCGCCGCCACTCACCCGGTGCTCTCCGGACCCGCGATCCAGAGGATAGAGGAAAGCGACCTGGATGAGGTCATCGTCCTGGATACGATCAATGTCCCGGAAGAGAAGAGGATCCCGAAGATCACAGTCTTGCCTTCCGGCGGACTGTTCGCTGAGGCAATCAGCCGCATCTATTCGGACAAGGCGATCTCCCCGCTGGTAGACAACTGATCTCCGCACAAAAGATAGAAAGCCCCCATTGCTGAACAAGAAGACCAGCGATGGGGGTATCGTTATGTCAGGAGTCGGCTTGAATCCGATCTCGAAGCCGCCGCTTCAGAGTTATCAGGATCATCCAAGGGCGGAATAAACGATGTTCCGGATCCTCGGGTGCACATATTCCTCCATGTTCGGAATTGACTGATGTGCATAGACGATGGTGATCTTCTTCTCGGGATCCATAAGGACCCACGATCCGAATCCGCCGGTCCAGCCGAACTCGCCTATGCTGGTATTGCTTCCGGCTTCGGAGCGCATCCGTGTTCTGACGGCGAGACCATATCCGTATCCGGCGAGATAGGCGTCCTCAAACTCGGACAGAGCTTGGGGGCAAAGCCGGTTCATAGCCATGAGTCGGATCGTATTGTCGCTCAAAAGACGCACGCCGTTGTATTCCCCAAGTGTCATGGCAAGAGCGAATCGACAGTAGTCATCCACTGTGCCGAACAGACCGCCGCACGCGGATTCGTAGTGAGGCGTGTAGAAGATGGGAGGGAACTCACCTTCCTTCCGTCCTTCAGGCGAGAGGAAGTACAGGGGCGAGACACGGTCCTTCTTTTCCTCGGGAACATGGAAATACGTATCCGTCATGCCCAGCGGCTCGAATACGTTCCGGCTCAGATATTCGCCGAATGTCATTCCCGTGATGATCTCGGCAATGGCAGCCGTGATGTCGAGGCTCTGCCCATAGTAATAGTGTTCGCCGGCTTCAAACGCTCCGGGGACAGAAGCTGCGGCTTTCGCGAATTCCTGAAGGGTGTACTTTCCTTCCGCTTCGAGTTTGTCCGAAAGATCCGAGAGTGCTTCGCTGTTTGGATTCTTCCAGTGCCAGTTGACCGTGATGCCGCTGGTCATGTCGAAAGTGTGACCGACGGTCACGACGTTCTTCGCGGGCTCCACTGTGATGTCTCCTCTGGGTGAGTACTTAAACACTTCATGTTTCCCGAATTCGGGGATGAACATGCTCACTGGATCCGTCAGGAGAAACTTCCCTTTCTCATACAGCTGCATGCAGGCAGCGCTGGCGATCGGCTTGGTCATGGAAGCCAACTGGCAGATCGTCTTCCCGTCAAAAGGGGTCTTCTTCTGCTCGCTTGCGTAGCCAACAAAGCCTTCATATACAAGATCGGTCCCTTTAAATACCCGGAGTCCGGCTCCGGCGGGACCTTTGATTATGACTTCTTCCAGAAGTCCGTCCAGGGATGACAGTTTTTCCATATTGACCTCCTGGGAATATTGAAGTTATTCACAATGAGAACGGATGCTCAGGACACAACGCGAACGGAATATCGCACCTAAACGTGTTGTTCGCTCCCATCGTGTTTCACGGCGGCTGAATTTCTCAGTCTCTGATCTTCCGAAGGATCTCTTTCAGTTTGATCCGGAATCTTCTGTAAGCGGGGCGAACCGTTTCATACAGCCAGAACCAGAAGGGCTTCGTCACCAGATCGAACTCACCGATGAACTCGATGTATCTGCCACCCCACTGGCGCTTGAAGGCGTGTACGGATCCGAAATCCGGGTCGGCATCCGCTCTTCCCACTGTTCCGAACTGATCCAAAAAGACGCAGCCGGCGGCTTTTTGCGCCATCATCTTCTCATAGTAGGTCCTGTTGTTGCAGAAAGTCTCGTTCATGATGCCGCTGCTTCCGGCGTGAACGGCCCAGGACTTGTTTCCGTAACGGACGACGAGGTGAGCGGAAACGGTCACTTCGCCGGGATAGATCTTCGCGTATTCCTCAAAAAGAGGGATCTCGCGCAGAAGGCGCGCTTCCGTCTCCCGGTTCTCCTGAAGGGGACCTTCCTTCTTCAGTTTTTCTCTTTTGGCGAGTGTGTCCGCCAGTTCTTGCTTCAGCATGCGGACTGTTTCGGCGGGATCCACAGTCCCGATGTAGAGATGTGCCATGTCCGCCTTCGCGAGACAGCGGTAGAAGTTCTGGTAATAGTGGAGAGGATAGGCGTAGAATTCATCCCTTTTGCTGGTGAGGGTGATCATCTCATACAGTTTTTCGATATCCTCATAGCCGCCCTCCCGCACCGTCACGGCGTAGTGGTGGCTCTTTTTGATGTTTTTCAGCACGTTTCCGGTGAAGGCTTTTCCAATCGTCTTCTCGTCCGGCGTCAGATCGATGCGGAAGGTGAACCGGGGCTCCCTGCCCTCAAATCCCAGGTTGAAGCCCCTGTGGCGGTACCCGAGGGAGAGCAGATCCTCGATGACGGACTGGTTGTCAAAACCTCCGGGGATGGGGGATCCGTCCTGCCCGATGGCTCTGCGCTCAACATCCGGATCGATGGCAACGAACATGGCGCCACGGGACCTGGCGAAGGCTCTCACCGCTTCCGTCATCTCTTTCAGCAATTTGCTGTCGCTGAAATCCAGCACGTAGCCCCTGGGGGCGTAGAGGTAGCAGGGGAAGAGAGAGGGCTTTCTCTCTAGAAGAAGAGCGGCGGCTCTCAGTTCGCCTGTAGCCTCGTCCTCCAGCCCTACGAGATGGGGAGTGATGCCCCTTTCCTCGGCGGAGAATTCACCCCAGGCGGCGCTTTGAAGAAAATGGCTTTTGGTCGGATGATTCCGCACAAAAGCCTCATAGCGGTCCGGATTTACATTTTGTATAAATCGCATTTTGTCTACACTTTCGTTGAATGTTGAAGATTCCTGCATCTTCAACAATGGTATTTTTGTGGAAAACTAGCCTTCTGACACGGCTTTCAGCCCGAAAATCGGCGATATTTTCAACAACTTTAACAGAGTTTTTAACATTCGAGTTCAAAAAGAACTGTCAAGGGAGTTGTACAAATAGGAGAGTTACCTTTAGGCATTCGGGAAATACCGGTCGCGGACGAGGGACCACGCGAGAACATATTTCATCATCAGACGGGGGTCATCGGGGTCAAAAGCGTAGTCTTTATCCCCGACACAATTCCCGTTGAGGGAGATGGAAGCTAGGTCCGCGTTGTGGGTGAGATCCCACATCTGGTAGGGGTCGGCGTGATATTCGTAGGGCTCTCCCGCGCGGGTCCCAGTGTAGGTGAAACCGGTCTCATCCAATGTTCCGGTCCCCTCTCCGTAGAGATGGTAGCCGAACTCGTCATAGTCACCGAGATCCGATTCCAGATATCGGCCGTGAGCGGTGATGGGAAGAAGAGCGTCCTCATCCAGCAGTTTTTTCACGTGGGCGGACTGCAGGCGCATCCATCCGGAGATGGTGTCTTCCTTCAGATCCCCCTGATCCCCTTTTTCAAAAAGACCATAATCGTTCAGGACCACGTCATAGCCGCAGTGGCTGCAGGTGACGTGCCTTCCGGATGTCTTGATGGTGAATTCGCTTCCGCAGGACGGGCAAAGGAACAGCAGACTTTCGAGACCCTCTGCGGAACGGGGATTTCGGCTCTTGTACATTTTTTCCTTCTGCCAGACGAATTCGTCGTAAGAGATCCCGCTGATGATGACGGTACCGATCTCCTCCGCGCTCATCTCAGCGATCTGCTCCTTCGTGAGGAGGAGGGAGGTCTTCGCTTCTACTATGGACGGATAGGTCTTTCCCGTGGCCCACTTCGGGCGGCGGAGGTAGTTGCCCCGGATCTGCACGTTGACTACAGGGATCCCCAGCAGTTTCGCCAGTTTTCCGATGCCTGGGTCGATGGCTGCGTTCTCGCCGCTGTAGCAGGTCTGCCCTTCCGGGAAGATGGCGATGCTGTGACCCTGTCTCACCTGGCGTAGGACCTTGCGGACCGACACCGTATCCGGTACGAACTGTTTCTTGGAGATCGCCCCTATGAAGCGGAAGAACTTGTTCAAAACGGAATTGTGGAAGAAGTGGGAGCTGATCACGAAGCGAAGCTGTTTCGGGAGGGCTGCTTTTGAGACGATGCCGAAGTCGAAGAGGGATTGGTGGTTGGCGACCACAAGGACAGGACCGTCGATATCACGGATCGGGATGGTTTCCAGATGCAGGTTGAAGAAGATCTTCATATAAAAGTACATCAGGTTCACGCCGAAGGCGTAGAGCCATCCCGGACATATGTGTTCTTTCTTGTTCTTTTTGATATCGGTGCCCATTTTCAGATCCTCGCCTTAAGATATGTTAATCATAGCACAGGAAAGAGATACAAGCCAAAAAATCCGCTGCAGCTCTCGCTGCAACGGATCGTATAGGATCGATTATTTGGTTCCGAAAATGCGGTCGCCAGCGTCGCCGAGACCGGGGACGATATAGGCGTGCTCATTCAGGCACTTGTCGAGGGCGGCGCAGTAGACTGGGACGTCCGGATGCTCTTTTTGCATACGCTCGATGGCGGGAGGAGCAGCTACCATGCAGACCATGCGGAGATCGGTGCATCCTCTTGCCTTCAGAAGGTCGATGGCTGCGCAGGCGCTTCCGCCGGTGGCGAACATCGGGTCGAGAACGATGACGATGCTGCTGGCAACGTCATCGGGCATCTTGCAGTAGTACTCGATGGGCTCGTGGGTGTCCGGGTCGCGGTAAACGCCGATGTGACCGACACGGGCTGTGGGGATAAGTTTCTGAACACCGTCTACCATTCCGAGACCAGCGCGAAGGATCGGAACGAGGGTGATCTCTTTGTCGGACAGGACCTTGAAGGTATCGGTCGCGACGGGAGTCTCGATAACTTTGTCTACCAAAGGCAGGTCCTTGGTGATCTCGTAGACCATAAGCGTGGCGACTTCGCTGACCAGTTCGCGGAAATCCTTCGTGGTCGTGTTCTTGTCACGCATCAAGGAAAGCTTATGCTGAATGAGCGGATGATCAAAAATGAAAACATTTTCGTAAGGCATGGGAATCTCTCCTTTAGACAAAATTTTTTCAATTCTATCAAATGCTTTGGAGGAGAATCAAGGGATTGAGGGAAATTCGCCCGATCTTTTTGGCAACTTTTTTTGAATGTGCGAAAATTGACTTTTTGCAGTGGCGGAAAGGTAGCCTGAAAGTGAAAAAATCAGCGCTACTTCCTGTGTCTGTGGTACAATACCTATATATGTCCTTTTTCCGATTCGGAGGGTAAATATGGAATCAAGATTTACAAAGGATGTGAACCGGGAATGCCCCCTGTCTGAGTATCCCAGACCGCAGCTGGTGAGGAAGCAGTGGGAATGCCTGAACGGTCCCTGGGACTATGCGATCCTTCCGGAAGGGGAGCAGGTCCGTGAGTGGAAGAGATCCATTCTGGTTCCGTTCTCCCCGGAGACGGAACTTTCCGGAGTCGGCAGGATCCTTCAGCCGGACGAGGTCCTTTGGTATCACCGCACATTCGATCACTTCCCGATCCGGAAAGGGGACAGGACATACCTTCATTTCGGAGCCGTGGATCAGAGGGCGGTCGTCCTGGTCAACGGGAAGGAAGCGGGCAGCCACAGAGGGGGATATACCTCCTTTACTCTCGATATCACGGATCTCCTGAAGATCGGTGAGAATCACCTCATGGTGAAGGTGCAGGACTTCCTGGATCTGGAGGAGGACTCCAGAGGCAAGCAGTCCGGGAAACCGGGAGGGATCTGGTATACGCCACAGAGCGGCATCTGGCAGACCGTCTGGATGGAGACCGTGCCGGAGGATCATATCTCCTCCCTCAGGATCGAGCCGGACTACGACTCGGAATGCTGCCGTGTCACTGTGGTCAGCAACTCGGATGATACCGTCGTCATCAACATGGAGGGTGTCTCCTTCGTGGGAAGAGCAAACAAGACGATGGAACTTCGACCGGAGGAGTTTCATCCCTGGAGTCCGGAGGACCCCCACCTCTATCGTTTCACAGTAAGGCTGGGTGAAGATGAGGTCGAGAGTTACTTCGGGATCCGGAAATTCTCCGTGGAGAAGGACGATAAAGGAACGCCCAGGCTATTTCTGAACGGATCTCCCTATTTCCACAACGGGTTGCTGGATCAGGGGTACTGGCCGGACGGACTGTACACAGCGCCTACCGATGAAGCCATGATCTATGACATCGAGGCCATGAAGGCGATGGGCTTCAACTGCCTCAGAAAACACATCAAGATCGAACCGGACCGCTGGTATTATCACTGTGACCGCCTAGGGATGCTTGTCTGGCAGGATATGCCCTCCGGTGGAGGGACATACAGCCCTCTTGTGACCTTCACATCTGTTGCCCTGAGCCGGTTCTCCCTGAAGGATGACAACTACAGGCTGTTTGCCCGAGAGAGCGAGGATGGAAGAGAGGAATACTACCGCGAACTCAACGACATGATCGCTCAGTTGTACAACTTTGTTTCTATCGCTGTGTGGGTGCCCTTTAATGAGGGTTGGGGGCAGTTCGATGCCGCGAAGGCGGTGGATTTCATACAGCAGAGGGACACCTCTAGAACTATCGATCACGCCAGCGGCTGGCATGATCAGCATGTGGGGGAGATACAGAGCCTGCACATCTATTTCAAGCCTGTGCGCTACCGTGAGGACAAATACGGCAGGGCGGTGTGCCTCACAGAGTTCGGCGGGATCACCCTAGGATTAGAAGCTCACACCTTTGAGGCGAAGGAATCGGGGTATTTCCGTTCCAAAGATTTAAACACTGTGCTGGAAGATTTCCGCAAGATACAGAAAACAGATCATCCCCGCGTGGAGGAAAGGACTGGCGGCTGCGATCTACACGCAGGTCAGCGATGTGGAAGGGGAAGTGAACGGGGTCCTCACCTATGACCGTGAAGTGGAAAAACTTCCGAGAAAGGAAGTGGCAGAGTTGTTCCGTGCTTTCACTGCCCGGAATGCCGCTTCTCAGAACAAGTAAGAAAACTCTAAAAGAGGAGACAAAATAGAATGGCGAAGAATTATACGAAACAGCAGATCCAGTTCATGAACGCGGTCGGACTTCTGCTGGATCCGGAGACTGGTTGTTACTTTGGGAGACGCGGTGAATACAGCATGCTGCTCCGCATCGTGTCTAACCAGTATGTACTTTCGGTTTCCGTTGCAAAAGATGGTATGGCTCCCAATCCTGCGGATCTTCAGGTGGCGGCGCAGGAGTGCAGAGGGATCCAGTCCTGCAATGTTCAGGGATACCGGGTGAACTTCTTTATCAGCGGCGGGCTGACACAGAAGAAAGTTTTGGAGAGCCTCTCCCAGGCATCCAACTATCTGCCGTATTTCCTGCAGCAGACCGGTTACCACAACGTCTGCGAATCCACAGGAGAGGTGGGGCTCACGGAGTGCTATACGGTAAGCGGACAGCCTCTCATGCTTTCCGAGAGAGCGTTCGTCGCTTTGGCAGAGCATGCGGCGACAAGCGCTGAGGTAGCGGACCAGAAAGAGGAGAACCTGGTTGCCGGTGCGGTAGGCGCATTGCTTGGTTCTCTTGCAGGTGTAGCTGCGATCGTCATCTTCAGCCAGTTGGGATTTATCTCTGTGGCTTCCGGCTTGATCATGGGCGTGTGCACACTGAAACTGTATGAGAAGTTCGCAGGAAAGATGACGATCCGCGGAGCGATCATCTGTCTCGCGATCATGATCCTCATGGTCTATTTCGGAGATCGTCTGGACTGGAGCATCGTCCTTGTGAGAGAGGCGGACTACGGTCTCATCGAAGGTTTCCGTTCTGTCCCGTATTTTGTGAAGTACGATTATATCGAAAAAGGTACGTATTACTACAACCTGTTCATGGAATATCTGTTCACCGCTCTCGGAGCAGTCCCGCAGATCATTGCGTCCCTGAAAGAGAAAAAAATCGCAGGGCTTTCCAGAAAGATGACAGGGTTGACGACACAATAAGAAAGACAAAGCCCGCAGAAATCTGCGGGCATCCTTTTGAGATTTGATGAAAAAACTGACAGCAAAACTGATGACATTCGGAGAGCACTTGATCCGGGAAGACCTGACAAAGCGGGAATTCATCGGAGGTATCCTTGTGATCTTTGTTCTAAAACTGATCCTCGTCTGCATGCAGATGATTCAGATTTTCCCAGACAATGCGCCTGTGGATGATGAATTGATGTTCTATGCCGCTCAGAGTATCGGAAGAGGGGAATGGCTTGGGACTTATTCCTGGGCGACGATAGCGAAAAGCATGGGATTCTCTGTATGGCTGTGGCTTGTCCATGTTCTTCATATCCCTTATTTGATTGCGAATCAATGGTTGTATGGGGCAGTATGTGTTTTCACCGCGAATGCATTGGAACCTGTTTTTCCAAGGAGAAGCACACGGTTTCTGATCGTATTCGTGTTGTGGTTTTCTCCTTTTGCAACAGCGGAATTCACTCTTCGTGTTTATCGCGACAGCATTCTCCCTGCAGTTATTCTCTGTGCATTTGCGGGAGTGATCGGTTTTTGCCTCAGAATAGAGGAGAACTGGAAAAAGAGCGTCAAATATGCTGTTGTAGCAGGAGCGTTCACAGCTTTTGCGAGGCTGATCCGCGACGATGCGATCTGGATCTACCCCTTCGTGATCTGCGCAACTCTCGTGTATGTGGTCTTCGTTTTGTTTAGCAGGAGCATAAAAGAAAAGGTACTAAAAGCAATATCTGTACCTGCAGTACTTGCAATAGCATTTGCGATTCCTGTGTTGTTGTTCTGTTGGATGAATTACCGGTATTATGGTGTCTTCTTGATCAACGAGACAAGCGATCCGGATTTCACAGCGGCTATTTCCGCCATGCAGAGAGCAGATATGGATCTGCCTCATTCAGGGATCTCTGTGTGCAAGGACACAAGAAAGAAACTGTATGAAGCTGTTCCGGAAATGAAAGAGCTTGGGGAGTTCCTTGAGGAAGGAAGCTATTACAACGGTTACGGATGGCCGGAAGAGCAGGAATTTAACAGTGGAGGCTTTTTCTGGGCGGTCAAGAGGGTGAGTTTTGAATCTGGGTTGGCAACGGATGCGCCAGCTTCTAAGGCTTATTTCAGAAAACTGGCAAGTGCAATTGAAAAAGCATACTCAGATGGAAGACTTGACGAAAATCCAAACGCCAAAGTTGCCAGTGCATTTCTTGTTCCTTGCGATGAAAGTTATTTAGCCCCTACTATGCAGGAGATAGGAAATTCAATAAAGTGCATCCTGTTCTTTGAACAGACGTCTTCTTTAGCTCCGCTGAGTTTTGCAACACCAGATCAAGCACAGCCGTACAGGGATTACACATATACGCTTCCAAGTTATATAGCAGTAGCAAACACAGCAGATCCCTATTATTATCCTCCTCAAAGGATTGCGGAATGGATCTTTTGTGTGATTCGCTGGTGCTACCGAATTGCGATCTGGCCGGCGCTGGTCTTATGTGCATGGTATTTTATCCGAGAAGTGGTAAACGCGTTTAAAGAAATCCGCAGACTATTTGATTCGCGTTCTGCTATGAATGTTGTCCTGATTCTTGGGGTGCTATTGTCCATTTTGGTCCGTGTAGTTTTGATCTCTTACATCGAAGTGACGAATTTCAGGATCGGAACATACCTTTTGTATCTCTCTGGAGCAGCAGTTCTTGTGGTGCTTCTTGCTGCCATTGGTGCAGCTTCTGCGTTCGATCGGTATAGCGGACCTACAAAGACGGAGTAACCTTGCGAAGGTAGTGGTTTTGTGGTATCCTTTTCCATGCTGATTTGCGATGGCAGCGAAAAAGAAAAATATAGCCATACAAATAGAGTGATTGCTTAAGAACGAGAGGAAAAGCGATTGTTTTTGTATTAGCCTGCTAATCACTTGTTAGAAAAATGATCATTGCGATTTGGCGAAAAGCAGGTAGCATTTTAAGCCAAAAAGTAAAACAAGAGAAAGACAGAAAAAGTCCCACAAACCCCTTAATTTACTGGATATTCAGCGATTTGGATTCCTTTCGAGATGGTTTAATATTATACATATGCGCCCGTAGCTCAGTTGGATAGAGCGTCTGCCTCCGGAACTAAAGGCCGGGCATCGAGGCCAAAGTGCCGAATCATGAGGTTTTAAGTTCGTCGCCTGTCACACGTGGCTATTTTGCTAACACAATTTAATATATTTGCGCCCATAGCTCAGTTGGATAGAGCGTTCGCCTCCGGAGCGAAAGGCCGGAAGTTCGAGTCTTCTTGGGCGCGCCATTAACCCCTGTAAAATAAGGCATTTTCGCCATTTTGCAGGGGTTTTGTTATGTCTATATGAAAGTGAGATGCCAAGTGGAAGCAGATGTTAAATTTAACAAAAGACCTTGAGCCTGATTAGCAAAAGGTCGTGCCAACACTGTTGGCGGAAAAAGGGCTTGTTTTTTAAGTCTTTGCCAACATCTTGCCAACACATCCATGAGAGTATGATTAAGCAAAAGGTCTGACCTCTTCTCATCTTTTTTTCTCAGGCTAAATACAAGCCCTTGAAATGCGTATAAATCAAAGCTCAAATGAGGTAATTATTATCGCATCCTTGCGTATCTATTCCTTGGATATCTATAACCATAATAAAGACAAATAGGAAAGAAGAGGCGTAGTTGAATGAAATCTCATAAGTATCACGTATATCTAACACCGGAAGAAAAGAGAATTCTGCTGAAAGCTTTGCTCAATGAGA
>JAFUBI010000117.1 GCA_017460285.1 Oscillospiraceae bacterium
AGGAAAATTTGAAATTAAAATGACTTTATATTATACCGGCTGCACAAGTGCATATATTCCGCTTGAGGAGAAAGAGACATGGGTACTCTTAAAATCAATACAAAGATCTGGACACGGAACTTTTCCCTGCTGTTTGTGTCGCACATGCTCTCCTCTGCAGGAGTATATATGGTGAATACGCTTCTCCCCCTATATAGCCGTTCACTGGGGGCAACCGACACACTTATTGGTATCGTGTCCAGCACCTTCTATATGGTCGCGCTGGCTTCCAGACCGTTGTCCGGTCCCGCCATCGATGCGTTCAACAAAAAGGTCCTGTTCCTCATACTTACCTTCGGCAACGCGCTTTGCATGTTCGGATACAGCACGGCAGCGAGCATCGGGTGGGTCATATTCTTCCGCATGCTGCATGGCATCACCTACGGAAGTCAAGCGGCGCTCTGCCTTGCTATGGCATCCGGGTCGATCCCGAAGGAAAGTCTCTCCAGCGGGGTGGCGACCTATACCCTAAGCAATGTTCTCCCTCAGGCTCTTGCTCCGGGGATCGGTCTCAGCCTGTCCGAAAAGTACGGATTCCGGTTCGTCTATCTTGTTTCCGCGGTTCTGATCGCTGCTGCCGCATGCATGGGTTTCCTCATGGATTACAGCGACCACACCAGAAAACCTTTTCACATCAATCTCCGCTCCATCTTTGCCGTTGAAGCTGTCGTTCCCGTTCTGATCCTATTTCTGGTAACTTTCGCCTCTTCGGCGAACTCCAGCTTTCTTGTTCTGCACATCAACGACAGAGGGGTGGAAGGACTCAATTACTACTACACGATCAGCGCCATCTGCCTGGTCATGTTCCGCCCCCTTACCGGCGCGCTATCAGACAAATACGGGACGCAGAAGATCCTTCTTCCCTGTCTTCTTATCTTCATAGCGTTCTTCCTCGTTCTCTCCTCCGTAAACTCCAGATGGGAACTCTGGCTCTGCGCAGTCCTGAGCGCAGCAGGATTCTCTTCAGCCCAT
Organism: Oscillospiraceae bacterium; assembly: GCA_017460285.1. Classification (GTDB taxonomy): domain Bacteria; phylum Bacillota; class Clostridia; order Oscillospirales; family Ruminococcaceae; genus RUG11783. Next base: position 1,012 of record JAFUBI010000117.1, read on the forward strand.
ACGCTTCTCCAGTCCATCATCATGCGGATGACACCGCCGGAGCGCAGAGGCGCTGCCAGTTCTTCCTCCTATATCGGATACGACGGGGGAACATTCATCGGCGGCATCATCAACGGAAAGATCGCGGAAAAGATCGGATATGCAAACCTTTTCCGCATAAGCGCCATTCCTGTTCTGCTCGCGATCGTGATCCTTCTTTTATGGACCTCAGCGGAAAAACAGAAAAACAAATGACATTCCTGGCCTTTTTCCGAAAGAGCCTGCAGCATGCTTTGAGCACGCTGCAGGCTCTTATTGTATGGTTCGTTTCACTGCCCGGAGACCGATTCAAGTCAGTATCACGCCTTGAAAAGGATCTTCAGATAGTTCCACATGTAATAAGGGATCAGATAATCCGTATGGTAGTAGTCCGACAACGTATACAGGAGATTGTTTTTCTTCGGATCACTTCCATAAGAGAACTCATTCAGTTCTGTCAGCTTCCTGACCTGTTCCCTCATGCCCAGTCCGTCACTTTTTCCTCCGCTGCCGGCGTAGATGAAGAACGGAAGATCCGGATGCTCCCTGACCGGAGCTGTCATGTAATCCGCCAGTTCCTCGTCCGTAATGGTGGGAACCGGTGCGCTGCCGTGGGGCATCGGGAGAGCCTTATCTCCCCGGATCGGACTGCTGGTGGGGCAGAACCAGCGGAAGTACTCGAAGCAGTGGTGGAACATCCTCCATGTCCAGGAGCCGCCCCTTGAGTATCCGGAAAAGGCGCGGTGATCTCTCGTCGCCTTCAGCCCTTCATCGGAAGGGTCATCCAGATAGGTGTTGTATTTCATTTCGACTGCGGGAAGGATATCCTTCACGATCTCATCGAAATAACACGGCGGTATTCCCGGCGTGCGTCCGTCCCCTGCTTCCGCTCCGCCTGTCTGAATACGGACATCCGCATCTCTCATCGGATCCATGTAGTAGGTAACAAAGACGATGATGCAGGGATCCAGTTCTCCGGAATCATAGTGAGAAAGATACAGGACTTGATGGTCCGAAAAACGTCAATTTTGTGATCTTTCATCCGGAAGAAGAGTAGTAACAGTACTCTTCTTCCTTTTTGTTGAAAAATCTATTTGTATTTTTAGGACACGACTTTTGATGTTGTGTCCACTATATAACCTGTCACTTTTATTCAAACTACGCTTTGCTCTCATTTCATCTTTTTTCAGTAGGTCCCATAATAATTCGTACCATCGTAAAATCGTCTATACAAAGGGGTTCCTTGAGTTTTAGGCGATTTACTATTTTTATATCGATCTTACAAAATATCCATCTTTTATCCATCTATTCAGTAAAACACCTGATTAAACCTTCTTCAAAAACAATTCCTCATGTTATTCAGAGTTCTTTTGTCCATTTCTCCATGACATGAAGTGTTAAAAGCCTCCCTTTTGTTGTATACAGCACTAATAATTTTCTTTCCCCTTTACTTGCGATATATTACTGGTAGAGATGCCCTTTTTCAATGCAACTTTGCGAAAGGATTTGGTCTACAATGAGCAAACTGAAAAAATGGTTTGTCAAATTGGCAAGCTTGATAGTTATGTCGTGTACGTGTATGTCTTTTGTTTCATGTGGTAATGAAGAATTACATATTTACTCTGTTTTAGATGGAAAAGATGTGCAAACGCTTAGCCTGATTCTTTCACGCTACGAATCACCTTATATCAGATGGTATGTTGAATATAGCGAATACAATACTAACGAGCAGATGCAAGATCATGAGATAGTTCCATTCAATAAAAAGGACTACCAGTTTTTCTCTAAACTAGATGAATTGGAGAATTTGTATATATCCTGCAGCGAGGATGTCTCTACGGATATTTGCAATGATATACTGTGTAGTCTTCCTGATGCAAAATATATAGGGTTTGATTACTGCCCAAATGCAGATTTCTCACTTCTGATGAACCATCAGGGGTTTGAAGATATAGCCTTCACAGGAGGCTGTGATGTCTCTTCATTGCCAATTATTGACACAAAGAATATTGGATTTGGATATTGCCTCAACATTCCCTGGGAAATCGTCCGTCAGATGGACACTGTTGAACAAATAAGATATAGTTGCAAAACTCCTTTAGATCATGATGCCTTAATGCAAATATCTCAAATGAGATCTTTAAAAAAACTGTATTACTATTCCTTTCCATACGAAAAATGGAATTGGGGAACTGATAGTAAAAATTACACTGAAGCGCCATATAAAATCGAATCTTTAAGCGATGTTGAAGAATGGGTATTTGAGAGCCTCGATAAGGAAAGTTTAGAATCTTTTTTCAACATTGAGAACAGAACTCTGATCTTATTTCCCTATTTGGAAACCAATCCAGGGATAGGCTGACCTGCAGAAATCTTTTAACTGCCGGAGGAAATAATACGTACTACTCTTGCCAACATAATCTCGAGTTTAATCAGTTTTTAAGACCACTGTTATTCACAACGCGATGCTAACGGCATATGATGTAGTTAATGCGTTAACAGGAGGAACGTTATCATGAAATTCGATCCAAAAGAGATAGAAAACGCAAAACTCACATATGGTAGGCGTGTCATGATCGACTATGCTTGCCCCATTACTGCTCGTGAAAAATTCCGTAGAGCCCTGGAACGAAAACAGCTTTGAATGCCTATGGCTGGCTACAAGATGAATTTTCTCCCTGAAATCGTTCCTGACAACACTACCAGAACTATGGTCACCCAGGGGAACAAGTATGAAGGACCTGTTGGAGGTCTTGACATGTTTGGCATAGATTGGGAATATGTCCTTTCTGCCGGTGGTTCCATCGTGCGTCCGGGAAATCCAACTCTTAAAGATATGACAAAGTGGAGAGAAGTGATCCAATTCACTGATGTAGACAGTTGGAATTGGGAAGGCAGTGCGAAAGCCGACAAAGAATATCTAGCTAAGAATAGTAGATTCCAGTTATTCTGTATCCTCACTGGTTTCTTTGAAAGGCTGATCTCATTCAGGGATTTTGGTCCTGCCGCGTACGCGCTCATGAACCGCAAGGTCAAGCAGGATGTTAAGGACCTTATGGATGCTATCGCAGATCTTTGGATCGATGTGGTGGATCATGTGCATAAATACTATGGAGATCTCGTGGATGGCATTACAATTCACGACGACTGGGGGAACTCAGGATGGGCTCTTCTTCAATGAAAGAGTTGTTAGGGAGATGCTTGTGCCTTACATGCGCAAGGTAACTGACCATATCCACAGTTTGGGTTATGTGACGAACCTGCATTCCTGCGGTAAAGTAGAAAGACTGGTGCCCTGCATGATCGAAGCGGGATGGGATTGCTGGGACGGCATGGCTATCAACGATTACCATATGCTTTATGAACAATATGGTGATAAATTCATGATGAATGTCCCTGCCACCGAATGTCCTTCGAACGCTGATACTGACACACAGAAGGCATGGGCAGCCAAATTTGTCGATGAGTTCGCAGTGCGTGAAAAACCCTCTGTACTGTCCAACTATGACAACCCAGGACTCGATTTTGACTACGAACTATACAAACTCACGCGCGAAAAACTTGACGATGAGAAGTAATGACTGACTCTACAGGATTAAAACACTCAAGTGTAGTCTCCTGCACCTTTAGAGTTAGTTTTCCTTGGTCGCGCATCCTTCTCTCAAGTGATTACATAAGACTACATGGTCTGCAGTGTATCTGCGCTCATGTGGTCTTTGTTTTTTCCATATATGGACTTGTCGCAATAGTGCTGCTTTTTGAGCTTTTCTTCCGGATAATGGATTCCCTTGTTTTTAAGGCCCAGACTACCATTGCCAACCTCAAATTCGTTCTCAAAATTGTTTGCTAATTGTTTGCTAATATACCATTCAACACATGATATATGTTGTGAAGACACTATCTTTAGGTTATAATAACCTAGCAAACAACTAGGTAATTAATCATTGGTGGTAACATGTACGACAAAAAATCAAACACAAATAAAAACAGAAAAAATATTCTTCCTTTCATCGCTCTTGCCTTCGCACTCATAGCTGTTATCGTAGTCTTTGCAGTGCCTAAAACGGGAAATGATCCGACAATTATTCCTGACAGCTCTGTCAAGAAAGACGAACAAGGAAACATCCTGATCCAAGCAACAGATCTATCTCAAGACAAAGTCGCTTTTATTCCGCTCGGTGGCGACAGCAAGATCGAGTTGCTCGCAAGAATAGGCGAAGATGGCGAGATCAAGGTTGCTTTAGGCACATGCCAGTCCTGCAACGGCTCCCCTAAGGCATATTACACTCAGGAGGGAGATCTTATTAAATGCAACAACTGTGGTCTAACCTTCCCTCTTGAGATCTTGGATTCACCTGGAAGTGGGTGCCATCCGATCACTATTGACAGTACA
>JAFUBI010000118.1 GCA_017460285.1 Oscillospiraceae bacterium
AATGGTTCATTTTTGAACACAACGGTCCCTTCCGGCACTGCCCATATATCTCCGGAGAAATGGAAATTTCTGAGAGCCTCAAGCCAGGACTCGGAGAAACAGTTCTTGCTTCTGAGATACTCGATATCGCTGTCATCGAAACGAAGCTTCGTGATATAGTCGATCAACTCGTTCAGACCACACGCGATAGCAAAACCTGCTCCGTCCGGCACTGTGCGGAAAAACATGTCAAAATATACGATCTTGTCACCGATCCCTGCCTCGTGGAATCCGTTAGCCATCGTATACTCGTAGAAGTCATTCAGTAATGCAAATTTGTCGTTGACACTAAACATTTTGTCACCTCATCTTATTGCTTTACAAAAAGGGAGCCATGCGGCTCCCTTTCAATTATTCTGCGCTTCCTGCGCTCTTAGCCGCTTTGATAGCTGCGATCGCATCTTTTCTGGAAAGATCGATCCCTTTGTCGCTGATCTTGATGACCTTGACAGGAATGATGTCGCCAACACTGACGACGTCCTCTGTCTTTGCCACACGGTGATCATCCAGTTTGCTGATGTGTACCAGTCCCTCTTTTCCGGGAGCGATCTCAACTTTTGCTCCGATCGGGAGGACTTTTGTGACCTTGCCGTAATACATCGAACCGACTTCCGGATCTGTCACGATGGTCTTGATGATGCCGATCGCGCGTCTTACGCCTTCCAGATCGGTTCCGGAAACATAGACATGTCCGTCCTCTTCGACGTCCACTGCTACGCCGCATTCAGCGATGATTTTCTTGATGACAGCGCCGCCCTTACCGATGACGTCTGCGATCTTCTCGGTGTCGATCGTGATGGATTCCATCTTCGGAACGTACTTGGAGAGTTCTTTCCTCGGTTCCGGGATTGCCTTGAGCATGACTTCATCCAAAATGTAGAAGCGGGCTTTTTCGCACTTGTCCAGAGCTTCACGGATGATGTCGTAAGTGAGTCCATCGATCTTGAGGTCCATCTGGATCGCGGTGATACCTTTGTGTGTTCCGGCTACCTTGAAGTCCATATCGCCGAAGAAGTCTTCGACTCCCTGGATGTCCACCATGGTCATCCAGCGGTCGCCCTCGGTGATCAATCCGCAGGAGATACCTGCAACAGGAGCCTTGATCGGGACACCGGCGTCCATAAGAGCCAGTGTGCTTCCGCAGACAGAACCCTGTGAGGTAGAACCGTTGGAAGAGAGGATCTCCGATACAAGACGGATAACATACGGGAACTCTTCGGTGGAGGGGATCACAGGCAGCAACGCTCTCTCAGCAAGTGCTCCGTGTCCGATCTCACGGCGCCCAGGTCCACGGCTTGGACGGGTCTCACCGACAGAGTAACTGGGCATATTGTAGTGGTGCATATAGCGCTTTTCGGTCTGATCATCCAGTCCATCCAGCAGCTGTGCCATATCCATCATGCCGAGAGTCGCTGTTGTGAGGACCTGAGTCTGTCCGCGTGTAAACATGCCACTTCCATGTGTTCTTGGAAGAATTCCAACTTCGGATGCCAACGGGCGGATCTCATTGATGCCACGTCCGTCTACGCGTTTGCCGTCATCCAGCAGCCAGCGACGTACGACATATTTCTGAAGCTTATACAGGCACTCATCGATAATGCCTGTATTGTCTGCATACTGCTCATCGAACGCTGCGTGAACTTCATCATAGATGGGAAGCAGAGCGGCGTCGCGGACCAGTTTGTCATCGGTATCCATAGCAACGCGGACTTTCTCCACTGCCATGTCCTTGATTGCCTCGAACAGATCGTGCGGCACTTCCTGGCTCTCGAAAGGCATCTTCGGTTTGCCGATCTCCGCGACGATGGAATTGATGAACTCCACGATCTCGCGGTTCACTTTGTCACCGGCAACGATAGCGTTGAACATAGTGTCGTTATCTACTTCGTTTGCTCCGGCTTCGATCATGACGACCTTCTTGGAAGAACTGACGACGGTCAGCTGCAGGTCGTTGTGCTGATTCTGCTCGTGTGTCGGGTTGATGACGATCTCTCCGTCTACCAGACCAACGGAAACACCGGCGACCGGTCCGTTCCATGGAATGTCAGAGATCGCGATGGCGATGGAAGATCCGATCAGACCTGTGATGTCAGGAGCACAATCCGGGTCGACAGACATGATAGTCATGACAACTGCGACATCGTTGCGCATATCCTTCGGGAACAAAGGACGAAGCGGACGGTCTACCAAACGGGAAGCCAATGTGGCTTTCTCACTGGCGCGCCCCTCTCTTCTCAGGAAACTTCCAGGGATCCTTCCGACTGCATATAATTTCTCTTCATAGTCGACAGACAGCGGGAAGTAGTCGATTCCCTCTCTCGGCTTTGCGCTCATGGTAGCAGTACAAAGCACGACTGTCTCGCCGTAACGGACAAGGACTGCTCCATTGGCAAGTCCCGCCATTTTGCCGGTCTCCACTTTGAATGGACGTCCGGCGATCTCGGTCTCAAAGACACGATAATTCTCGAACATGTTGTTCCTCCGATTTTTATTGTTTTTTGATCGGTTTCGCAACGAATCCAACGTTCTTCTCACTTCGGAAGAGCCCTCGATTCACTGCAAAACCCGATCCCATTTTCTGCCGATTTCTCGGCGCAACTGTATGAAAGGCAGACACGCGAGCGCGTCTGCCTAACATCCTTCTCTTATTTACGAAGACCTAACTTCGCAATCAGTGCACGATAACGCTCAACATCCTTATTTCTAAGGTATGCGAGGAGGTTACGACGGCGACCGACCATCTTGAGCAGTCCGCGATAACTGTGCTTGTCATGCGGATGTTCCTTAAGGTGCTCATTCAGGTGGTTGATACGATTGGTCAAAAGAGCGACCTGAACTTCAGGAGAACCGGTATCGGTCTCGCTGAGGCGTACGCTCTCGATGACTTCCTGTTTGTCCTTCAACATGATTGTCTTCCCCTTTCTCTAATATACACGTAGATCACAGTTACAGGTAATGAAAGGTATATAAGCCTTTAACCGTGAAATCGTATGCTTTCGCAAGCCCTGATATTTTATCATACAGATTTGTGTTGTGCAACATAAATCTGTGCTCTGTCTGATAATCGGTGAGGCAGTTGAGGAGAGTCAAAGAAAACAAAGCCATCATCTTCGATATCTGAATCGTTACAAGTTTTGCTATGACTGTTAGCTCTTCAAAAATAAGCGGTGTTTATTTTGCCCTAAATCCTTCTTTATGCTTAAACCCAACTCCATCCTTTTCTCGCCAAACTCATTTTAATATGGTAGAAACCATATTTCTTATCTACTACAGCTGCGTTATGATACAATTACGATACATTGGGTGAGGTGTTAGAGATTGCCAAAAAGATTAAATAACAAAAGCAATATTGTTGATGGTATGTTTCTCGTGCCGTTGTGTTGCATGTTCTTCCTTTCCTACTTGACTTATTGGAATATCACAGACAACACAGATTTATTTGGGTACTATGCATATCAGGAATTCTTTATGCTATGGAGAGCATTAAAACCTTTATTCTTGTTCCTCGTTTTAGCGAAGATCTTTTTCCTTTCCAGTTACTCTGTGTATCAAAAGGTCTTCGTTGCCGTCTTTCTTGTCACGATTTTTTTCTTATGCAGGCTTTTTCACCCGAACTTTTTTCTTCTATATGCCCTGTCTTTCTGTTTTGCTGCGAGAGATGTTTCCTACAAAAAAATAGCAAAAACCTATTTTATCATGGCGACCTCCACTTTTCTGCTGACCTTTGTCGCATTAGCATATGGGATCATTGAAGACTATTCTTTTCGTCGCGGGGCTTCGATTCGCCACTCATTCGGTCTTGTCCACCCAAACAGTTTAGGAATGTGGAGCCTTTTGATCCTCGTTTATTTCGTTCAATACAAGCAAAATCAAATAAAACTTCTTCATTTAGCCTTATTATTCGCTCACTCTGTTTGTGTATACTATCTAACCAATAGCAGAGCTTCCTTTATTCTCTCCATTTTCGTTCTTTTTTCCACTTTTATTTTCAGCCGGTTTAATAGCAAAAAACTGCTGAGGCTTATCGCTGTTTTTTTCGTTGTCGTCATTCTATCTCTGGCTATAATGTGGCTTCTTCTTTGCTTTGGTTATAAAAGCGACGACAGGTTTTATAGCATCCTGGACAAACTGTTTTCCGGGCGTTTGCATCTTTCAAAACAAGCTTTAGAAGAGGCTCCACTGTCGATAATGGGTAACAACATCACGTTCAATTATTATGTAGATCCATTATTTACATACACTATTGTAGTATATGGAATAGTGGGACTCTCTTTGTTCTTATCCATGTTTTATTTCGGAGCAGTTCGTTCCTATAATGCCGGTTTTTACTATATCCTCATTCCTCTTGTGGCGTTTCAGTTTTACAATACCCAGGAAAACGTTTTTCTATACCACCTTTTTGACCTGACGATGTTCGC
>JAFUBI010000119.1 GCA_017460285.1 Oscillospiraceae bacterium
CGCATTTCAGCATGTACCATATATTGGTGTTTATGCAGCTACAAAGGCATTCGTTTTGAGTTTTTCCCGTTCACTCAATCAGGAATTAAAAAAGCAAGGAATCAAAGTCCTTGCCGTATGTCCTCACTGGACAAAAACTGAGTTTTTTGACAGAGCAGATAAAAAGAATGGCGTTATCACCTACTATAACTTCTATACGGATAAAATTCAGGTAGTTTCCAACGCTATTAAGCATATGAAAAAAGGTAAAGATCTTTCTCTGACAAGTTTACAATTGAAACTTCAGGTACTCGCCGCCTCCCTTCTCCCGAAAAAACTTGTCATGAAGATCTGGCTAAACTCTCAGAATTTGTAAACAATTTGTGACAGCACTTTACTTTATCAATTTATCATGCTAATATAATAATGCAAAAGGGAGTAGCTAAACACTCATAATAGTGGATTCGACCCCGTCAACACGACATTTCCGTCCGAGGCGAATGAAATAGCAAGACTTTATCGCGCTGCGATGAAGTCTTTTTTGTCGCAGCCAATCAGGAAATTACAGGAGGACACTATCATGATGAACAGAAACATTTATTATTCCCCATATGGAGGACATGGTCCAGGTGGTCATGGGATGGGACATGGTCCTATTGGTCATGGCGCACATGGAATGAGATGTCAAGGACCGATGCATCCGGGCATGCATGGACCTGAGATGGGCAGGATGCGTGCTGGTCATCCCAGGATGGGTCACAACGTCCCTCCGAGACATTTCAGAAATCCAGCGGTGTTTCATCCTCTATTTATCGGTAATCCTTATCCACATTACGGATATGGATACAAGAGACATGGGGGTGGTTGCCTTGGAATCGTTTTTGTGCTTCTAATCCTTGCTTTCTTCCTCCACATCTAATAATCTAATTTGTTACAAAGAAAAGGCGGTATGTTTACCATACCGTCTCTTCTGTTATTCGGCAGTGAATATTGCAACACTATATCCTGGCAAAGTCAAATGACCACCCTCTAGCAGAATCATATTTTCCGAAGTATTTAGGACAGCAGACAGATCCGTTTTACTTAACCCTGTCAAATCACATGTTTGATAATCGGAACTCAAGTTGATCAAAATCAGAACATCTTGCTCAGTATCGCTCATCTTGTAGAACGCAGCAACTGTATCTGTCGAAAGCGTCTCTTCTATTTGTACTTTTCCGCGAGCTATCGCAGGAAAAGCATTTCTGACGCGAATCACCTGCTTAAACCAATTTAATAGAGAAAGGTCGTCTTGCTCCTGCTCTGCAAGTGAAGGAAACTTCATGGAGACAGAATCCATGTCTGGAGGTCCATCACACATATTAGGATCCGATGGATCATCACTCCAATACATCGGAGCCCTTTTGTTCTCATCTTTTCCTGAACCTTTCATACCTAGTTCTTCGCCATAATACAGAAAAGTATTACCACTCATTAACAAGTTCAGCGCATATGCCATTTTCGTTTGGGGACCTTCATCCAAAGCATAATACCCTGCACTTCTTGCCATATCGTGATTGGTATAAAAAGGGGCATCAATGAAATACGGATTCTGCTCTGAGAATGCTCTATCGCTCGCTTCCATTGTGCGGACGAAATCTGAAGCGCTGATAAACCCTCCGACCGCATTACGAATGATTCCTTCGTTTCCCGAAAACGGGAAATTAAACAAAGAATCAATACCACTTGAATAAAGAGTCGCAATATTATTTCTATCTGTCCACGCCTCTCCCACAATATAGCAATCCGGCTTTATCTTTCTGCATGTTTCACAGAAAAACTTGGTGAATTCAACGTTTCCAATTGGATCACCTGTGTGGTACGAAGTTACAGCATCCAAACGAAAACCATCAACACCGTTATCAAGCCAGAACCGTACAATATCTTCGATCTCTTTTCGGACAGTTTCACTATTCAGATTCAGATCGGGCATTCCGGACCAGAACCTTGCTTCGTAATACCAGTTTGTTCCTTCAAGCGGCTCGTATCCATCCAATCGATCCCTGGAAAAATTGAAATACTCAAAATACTTACAATAGGAAACATCCGGTTCCCAGTCAGATGGCAACTCATGCAAATAGTCGGAAACCGCTTGGAACCATGGATGATAAACCGATGTATGGTTCAATACCATGTCCATAAGGACAGAGATTCCCCGATCGTGACAATCCTGTAGAAAAGCTTGATACGCTTCTAAAGTCCCAAATACAGGATCGATCTCGTAATAATCCATTACATCATACTTGTGATACGTTGGAGAAGGGTGCACGGGCGTTAGCCAGATCTGATCAAAACCCA
>JAFUBI010000120.1 GCA_017460285.1 Oscillospiraceae bacterium
ATCCTGCCGGAGGAGTTTGTCCGTTCTGCGCGAAAGAAGGGGTCAAAGTCTATCTGGACTGCTCCCTTCGGCAACTGACGGTATGGTTTCCCGCCTGCGGCGCGAGAAATAATGCCATCGAAATGAGATTGGAAGAACTGGAATACTACGCAAGACCCGATGGATGGGTAGATGTGACAAAAGAACAAGCAAATGAAAACAAATAGTATTAAATTCTCTGCATATTACGTTTTGTGTTATGCTTTGGCGTTTATCGTGTACATCTCTTTATCCCTTTATATGACGGAATTGGGATACTCTCCTTTGCTGCTCGCAACGATGCTTTCTGTGACAAGCGGTCTGCTGTTGTTGTTCCGCTTTGTCACTCCGAAACTGATCGACGGGGGATCGTGCCACAAAGCGATGGCAGTTTCTACTGTCATGTCTCTGCTCGGAGCGGCAGTCTTTTTCCTTATTCCCGGGATCTCTCCCGCAAAGGCTGTCTGTTATACAGTGCTCGGCATCGGCGGATATCAGATCCAGATGGGACTCACGGACTCCTGGGTGATGAAGACGATGGAAACGGATCCCGAAATGGATTATGGAAAAGTGCGTTCCTTTGGCTCCATCGCCTATGCGGTAACAGCTGTTGTATACGGATGGGCACTGAATCGATTTGGGCTTGGTATCGCTTTCTGGTCGATCCTGATCCTTGAGATCCTGCAATTCGGCGTCACGGTCACGATCCCGGACGACAGAAGGCAAGGGGCTGATGTAGGGCATAGGAATATTTGGGGAGCCGTACTGAGAAAACCGTCGTTTTTCCTTTTTGTTCTGTGTTATCTGTTACCTTCTTCGATCTACGCTCTAATGGACAACTATATGCCTGTCCTGATCCTGGAGAGAGGAGGTACCTCTTTCCACGCCGGACTGTCCTCCTTCGTCATGGCAAGCATCGAATTCGTTTTTCTCATGTTCTATACGAAAGTCGCGAATCGGATCGGAACGAGGAATACACTTGTTTTGGGAATGATCGGTTACTTTTTCAAGGCGGTGATCATCTCCCTGATGCCGACACCGACGGCGATCATTGCCGCATGTGTGACGCAGATGATCTCTTTTTGCCTGTTTATCCCCAGCGTCGTGCGCTATATCCAGGAGACCAATGCTCCGGAAGAAGCGGCGTCTGCCTATTCTCTGCTTCAGGTCATCGATTCTGTATTTTCAACCATCGTTGCCAACCCGGCTGCAGGCGTTTTGAAGGAGAAGCTGGGCACCGGGTGGATGCTTTCCTTGTTCGGCATATTGTCTGCTGTTTCAGGTGTAGCGTTCTGGCTTTTGACGAGGAACGGCATACCTGGGACGCACGGCAGGCAGGATCCACAGCGGCAGGTTTCGTCTTGATTTTGGCACTGAAATAGCATATCTTAATTAATGTAATAATATTGTTGGAGGAAGAATACCTATGGGATATAAACTGGTACTGGTTCGCCACGGCGAAAGCGAATGGAACAAGTTGAATCTGTTTACCGGATGGACGGATGTCGATCTTTCCGAGACAGGTCACGAGGAAGCCAAAAAGGGCGGCCAGCTTTTGAAAGAGGAAGGATATCAGTTCGATATCTGCTTCACATCTTATCTGAAACGCGCGATCCACACGGCAAACCACATTCTGGAAGAGATGGATCAGGAATGGATCCCTGTGACCAGAAATTGGCAGTTGAACGAGCGCCATTACGGTGCCCTCCAGGGTCTCAACAAAGCTGAGACCACGGAAAAGTACGGAAAAGAGCAGGTCACTCTCTGGAGACGTTCCTACGACGTACAACCTCCTGCGCTGACAGAGGATGATGACCGCAATCCCGCCAATCAGCTTGCCTACAAGAATGTCGACAAGAAGGATCTTCCTTTGACCGAATGCCTCAAGGACTGCGTCGCGAGAGTCGTTCCCTTCTATGAGAAGGAGATCAAACCTGTCATGGCTGCTGGCAAGCAGGTTTTGATCGTTGCTCACGGCAACTCCCTGCGTTCCCTTGTGAAATATTTGGATGATATCTCCGATGAGGAGATCGTCGGACTCAACATCCCCACCGGTGTGCCGCTCGTATACGAACTGGACGATGAGTTCAAACCGGTCAAACACTATTATCTCGGCAATGCGGACGAGATCGCAGCCAAAGTAAATGCGGTAGCGAATCAGGCGAACGCAAAAAAAGGCTGATCGACCAGCAATGAATATCTCTCCGGGCTCCTGTTTGGGAGCCCGGGTTTTTTTCGGGAAAGAATGGGGCGGAGCCTTTCAACGACTGGTTTCGTTTCCTTGATTTTCGTATGCTGTTTCACTAAAATGTTATTGTTAATATTATGCGTTGGAGGCTGCGAAGAATGCAGAAAAAACCGTATTATATCACCACAGCGATCGCCTATGCTTCGGGCAAGCCGCACATCGGCAACACATATGAGATCGTGCTCGCGGACGCGATCGCCCGGTTCCGCAGGGAACAGGGGTATGACGTCCGTTTCCAGACCGGTACGGATGAACACGGAGAGAAGATCGAACAGAAGGCATTGGCTGCCGGTGTCACTCCCCAGGAGTACGTTGATCAGGTCGCCGGTGTCATCAAGAACATCTTCGATCTGATGAACACTTCCTATGACCGCTTCATGAGGACCACAGATCCTTACCATGAGAAGCAGGTTCAGAAGATGTTCCGCAAGATGTACGACAAAGGGGATATTTACAAGGGATATTATGAGGGATGGTACTGCACTCCCTGTGAGTCCTTCTGGACGGATTCCCAGCTCGTGGACGGAAAGTGCCCGGATTGCGGCAGACCTGTCACAAAAGCCAGGGAAGAAGCGTATTTCTTCAAGATGAGCAAATATGCGGACCGTCTCATCGAATACATCAATGGGCATCCCGAGTTTATTCAGCCTGTCTCCCGCAAGAACGAAATGATGAACAACTTCCTGATCCCCGGGCTTCAGGATCTCTGCGTTTCCAGAAGCTCCTTCAAGTGGGGGATCCCTGTAGACTTTGATGACAAACATGTCGTCTATGTTTGGTTGGATGCGTTGACGAACTACATCACAGGTCTCGGCTTTGACGCGGAAGGCGAACACGGAGATCTTTACAATAAATACTGGCCGGCGGATCTTCACCTGATCGGGAAGGATATCGTCCGTTTCCACACCATCTACTGGCCGATCTTCCTCATGAGCCTCGATCTTCCGCTTCCAAAGCAGGTCTTCGGTCACCCGTGGCTGCTTCAGGGAGACGGGAAGATGTCCAAATCCAAGGGCAATGTCATCTATGCGGACGACCTTGTGAGCCTGTTTGGAGTCGATGCAGTCCGTTATTTCGTTCTCCATGAGATGCCTTTTGAGAATGACGGTGTCATTACCTGGGATCTGGTGGTAGAGAGGATCAACGCGGATCTTGCGAATATCCTTGGAAACCTTGTGAACCGCACAGTAGCCATGAGCAACAAATACTTCGGTGGCGTGCTGGAAGACACTGGGGCTGCTGAGGATCCGGATGATGATCTGAAGGAAACTGTTCTCGCTGCAGCGAAGAAGACAGAGGAGAAGATGGACGTGCTCCGCGTTGCGGACGCTCTGACGGCGATCTTTGAGATCTTCCGCAGATCCAACAAGTACATCGATGAGACCGAGCCGTGGAAACTGGCGAAGGATCCGGAGCGTCAGGACCGTCTGAAGACCGTTCTGTACAACCTCGCGGAATCCATCACGATCGGTGCGTCCCTCCTGAAGAGTTTCATGCCTGACACCTCGGACAAGATCCTCGCTCAACTCAACAGCGAATTCCGGGCTTTGGAGGACATGGACCGGTTCGGATTGCTCAAGTCCGGCACAAAGGTCACGGAGAAACCGGAGATCCTGTTTGCTCGTCAGGACATCAAGGAAGTGATGGAGAAGGTCGAGAAGATCCAGGAAGCGCAGAAACAGCCCGAGACGCCTAAGATCGAGCATCTTCCGGAAATAAAGATTGACGATTTCATGGCAAGCGAGATCCGCGTCGTGCGCGTCGTAAATTGTGAAAAAGTCCCGAAGGCGGACAAACTGCTGAACTTTACTTTGTTTGACGGTGAGCGGGAGCGCACAGTCGTTTCCGGCATCGCGAAATACTATAAACCGGAAGAACTGATCGGCAAGAAACTGGCATGCGTCGTCAACCTTGCGCCTCATACTTTCCGGGGGATCGTGAGCGAGGGAATGCTCCTTTCCAGCGAGTCTCCCGATGGGGATGTCAAAGTCGTTCTCATCGACGACAGCGTCCCGGAAGGCAGCAGGATCCACTGATAACAAGTAACGGAGGAAAAAATCATGGTGCAGCCCCACATCCATCTGTCTGAAGAACTCGGCGTCAGATATGCGATCCTTCCCGGAGATCCCGGAAGGGTGTCCCATATCAAGGAATTCCTTGAAAACGCGGAGGAAGTGACCTTCAATCGTGAATACCGCAGCGCTGTCGGTACCTATAAAGGAGTAAAAGTGCTGGCTCTTTCCACCGGTATGGGCGGAGTATCCGTCGGTATCGCTCTGGAAGAACTGCACAACATCGGTGTGGAGGCGGTCGTTCGCATCGGTTCCGCAGGAGCTCTTCAGGAAGGGATCCGGATCGGAGATCTGATCCTCTGTGAAGGAGCTGTCCGGGAGGACGGAACTTCCAGGACTTATGTTTTGCCGGAATATCCCGCAGTGGCAGATGCGGAATTCCTCGCGTGCACAGTGGAAGCAGCGAAGGAACAGGGTTATCCCTATCACCTCGGTATTGCCCACAGCCATGAGAGTTTCTATCACGATGAGGCGGATGATGTCGCGGCGTACTGGAGCAGAAAGGGCTGCTTGGGCGCGGACTGTGAGACCGCCCCTCTTTACACCGTCGCAAGACTTCGCCACATGAAGGCTATGAGCATTCTGAACAACGTCGTAGTCTGGGGAGAGGATACAGCGGATTCCATCGGAAGTTTCTCTGAGGGGGAAGACATGTCCTATGTCGGCGAGTCCCGTGAGATCAAAACAGCCCTGGAAGCGATCGTAAAATTAGAAGAAAGAAAATAAACAAAGATGAGTAACTATTTTGGAATTATAGATACACACGCTCATTATGACGATGAAGTTTTCCGTGAGGATCTGGACAGAGTTCTCGCCACACAAAAAGCCAATGGCATCGTGGGGATCATTGAGAACTCCAGTGACCTCCCTTCATCGGAGCGCTCGGTAGCGATGGCTGCGAAGTACGATTTTGTATGGGCGGCAGTGGGCGTTCACCCTCAGGAGGCGGAGCGCCTCCCGGAAGGATGGCTGGATCGCGTCGCGGAGTTGGCGAAGTCACCCAAGGTCGTGGCGATCGGAGAGATCGGTCTGGATTATTATTATCCGGAACCGCAGAAGGAGAGCGAGATCCCGGTATTTGAAGCCCAGCTTGCCCTAGCACGGGATATGAACCTTCCTATCCAGGTTCATGACCGGGACGCCCATGGGGATGTTCTGGAATTGCTGAAAAAATATCGTCCTTCCGGAACGGTCCATCGTTTTTCCGGTTCTCCGGAGATGGCGAAGGAAGTCGTGAAGATCGGTATGGTGCTCGGCGTTGGCGGCGCTTTGACGTATAAGAACGCAAAAAAAGAGCGTGCTGTCGTGGAAGCGGTGCCGCTTGAGAGCATCCTTCTCGAGACAGACTGCCCCTATCTTGCTCCTCAGCAGTTCCGGGGAAAGATATCTACTTCGGATATGCTTCCGCCGGTGGTGGATCTCATTGCCGAACTGAAAGGTGTCACACCGGAACAGGTCATCGAGATCACTAGCGAGAATGCGAAGAGAGTATTTGGTCTGAAATGATAAAAAATGATACCGGATGCGGAGTACATCACAGCGTGCTCCGCATCCGTTTTTCTTTTTTATGGCAGATCATTCTTGTTTTCCCGTGAAAGGATCCGGTACTGTGCAAGAGGTCTGAAGGCGAACGAAAGAGAGCGAGTTGGAACTCCGTTCCATGGATTCCAGCACGTCCAGAACGTGGATCGCAAGCTGAGCATCCATCCGGGAAACTTCTCCGTGTTCTGCCGCCTGCGCGAGTTCCGCGACCCCGACACCTCTTGAATTGTCGGAATAAGGGAGATCTTCCTGGATCGTTACCGGTTCTTCCCGAGGATCAGCGGGGTACAGGGTGATCGGGTCCCCGAAATCATTGGGATTACCAAGTTCCAGGATTCCTTCGGTCCCGTACAGAAGGAAACGGCATTGCTCTTTGATATTGCTTTCGTTGTTCTCGTGGATCGTTCCGGTGATCCCGTTTTTCATGCGAACAATGGCGGATACGATGCTCTCATTCGGAGTTTCTGTTTCCTGTCCAAAGTTTGAGAACTGAGGATATTTTCCGATGCGAGATGGGTAGGGAGTTTCTGTGAATGCCGCAACAGTATCCACAGGTCCCAGAAGAGAGACCAGCGCTGTCACGAAATAAACGAGATGATCCCGGAGAGCGCCTGCGCCTGGAAGACGAAGAAACGGGAAGAGGGAAGTGAGGACGTCGTTGTTCCTGTTGATGGAGATCGAGAAGGAATGTACCTTTCCGATCTTTTTCTCATTGAGGAGTTTTCTCGCAGTCTGGAAGGAAGCACCGAGAAAAGTATCCGGAGCGCAACCGAGATACAGACCTTTTTCCTTAGCCAGATCCGCCAGAGGGATCGCCTGCTCGGTCGTTTCGGCAATGGTCTTCTCCGAATAGACGTGTTTTCCCGCTTCCAGGCCTTTGCGAATGAGTTCCGCGTGTGTCCCAACCGGAGTGAGCAGAAGCAAGAGCTCGATCTCAGGATCGGCAAGCATCTCATCCAGGGTGACCGCCCGGATGTTGTACTGTTCCGCCTTTTTTTGCGCGTTTTCAAGATGGTTGGCGCATATGGAAAGGACCTTCACGTTTGGGAAACGGGTGGTCAGATTCGTCAAATAAATATCACTGATGGCTCCAGCGCCTACGATTCCGATATTCATAGATTTCACCTCCACGACCATTATATCGGATGATGGGAGACTATACACGCGATTTTGTTTCTCCACCTCTTTTTGTTATAATGGTCTCCAACAGAGACAGGAGAAAGAACATGCAGTTTGTCGTCGTATTTCTGGAAGGGATTATCACCTTTATATCTCCCTGTCTTTTACCTATGCTTCCGATCTATCTGTCCTATTTTGCGGGAGGAGGGGAGCGCAACAGAAAAAAGACGGTCGTCAACGCGATCGGTTTTATACTGGGTTTTTCGCTCGTATTCATCCTGATGGGCGTCTTCGCTTCTACGATAGGAACAGCGCTTCGGCGTTACCACAGCATCCTCAATGTGATATTGGGGGGGATCGTGGTCTTTCTGGGACTTAACTATCTTGGAGTGTTTCGATTCAATCTGTTTCGGGGAGGGGTCGAAAAAGCGGACACAAGGCAGATGACATTTGCGAAGTCTGTCTTGTTCGGAATCGTGTTCGCCGTCGGATGGACGCCGTGTGTCGGGACGTTTCTGGGATCTGCCCTAATGCTGGCAGGAAACCAGAAGACGGTGGTGCAAGGCGCGGTGCTGCTCCTTGTCTATTCTTTGGGATTGGGAATACCTTTTTTGGTGAGCGCGATCCTCCTCGATGAAGTGAAGAGCGCGATCAAATGGATCAAGCAGCATTATTCCGTGATCAATCGGGTGTCGGGAGTTTTTCTTGTGATCGTTGGTTTGTTGATGTGTTTTGGGTGGCTGGACAGGGTGTTGGCAGTCCTGCAGTGAGGTTATAGATGAGTCGGAAATTGCGTTTGCTGATTTTGGTAGTTTTGTTTGTGGCTTTGCTCGTCGCGGCGAGAGCATTGTATCGAGGTGTTGCTGATACCGCAGGACCAGTTGAGACGATCTCCATCGAAACGGAGGAGGCGGAGGAACCGGAGGTGAACGAGACTTCACCTGCGCCGGATTTCACAGTTTACACGTCGGAGGGGGAGCCGGTGTCGCTCTCTGATTTTCTGGGTAGACCCGTCGTTTTGAACTTTTGGGCAAGTTGGTGTCCGCCCTGCAAACAGGAACTTCCGGATTTCAATGAGACCTTCTTTCAGGAGACAGACGTGCAATTTATGATGGTGAACCTGACAGACGGTCAACGGGAGACGACAGACACAGCGTCGGAATTTATTGCAGGAGAGGGGTACCAGTTTCCGGTCTTCTATGACACGACGCAGAAAGCAGCGGCGGAGTACGGGATCACTTCCATCCCAACGACCTACTTCATCGATGCGGAAGGAAACATCGTGGCTTACGCGGTCGGAATGATCTCTGCCGCGACACTGCAGGAAGGGATCGATCTGATCCGATAATTAGAAAGGAAATGTTTATGATCATATTAGTGGATTTTGAAAATGTGGATGAGCGCGGACTCAACGGTGTAGAGACGCTTCGCGAGACCGATCATCTGATCATATTTCACAACGGAACCAACAAGATGACGTTTGGCATGCACAAGAGACTGGCGGATGCCAAATGCCAATGCGAATACATCGAACTGAAAAAACAGGGGAGAAATGCTCTGGATTTTCAGTTGACGACTTATCTCGGATATCTTATCGCCAAGAATCCCAAAGAGCATTTTGAGATCATCAGCGGCGACATCGGATTTGACGCGGTAGTGGACTTTTGGACCGAGCGCGGTGTGCGGATCGAGAAAAAGAACAAGACCTACAGGGACGAGGTCGAATCCAAATTGGAAGAACTGTTTGATGCTCATCCGGTGGACTTTGCGATCGACATGAAGGAACTGGCGGAAATGGTGGACCGGTACAAGACGAAAAACGGCCTGAACAACGCCATCATGAAGATCTACGGAAGTGAGAAGACCGGAAAGATCAATTCGGTGATCAAACCTTTGACAAAAGACAAAAAAGGGAACTAATACGGAAGGATTTCCAAAGCGGATATGGCGTTTTCTTCCATGATCTTTCTGTGGGTGTTTCTTCCGGTAGTTTTGCTGGTCTACTGGGTCCTTCCATCAGAGAGAGTGAAAAGTTGGTGGCTTTTAGGTGCAAGCCTTTTGTTTTACTGCTGGAGTGATACGAAGGCTTTTCCTTTGTTTTGCCTTTTTGTATTGATCAACTGGATCTTCGGAAAATATGTCTGTGGAAGAAAAACAGTGCTCTTTTTGGGTGTAGCGCTGGATCTCGCTTTATTGTGTTACTATAAATATGTTCCAGGGGCGGGCACTATGCCTCTGGGGCTTTCTTTTTACACATTTTTGGGGATCTCCTATCTGGTAGATCGATATAAAGAGGGATCGAACGGGAAAGCGAGCCTAGTTGTATCTTCGCTCTACTTCAGTTTCTTTCCCAGAGTCTCTTCTGGTCCCATCATACGATACGGGGATTTTGAGAGAGATCTCCGTGCTCCGGAGATCAGCAGTGAAAAGACCGCTTATGGAATCCGTAGGTTCATCATCGGATTTGCCAAGAAAGCGGTCATCTCGGACCAGATAGCGCCTTCCGTGAATGGTTTGTTCCTTCTGGACATGGAGACGGCTCCGGCTCTCTACCTCTTCGTGGGTCTGGTTCTTTATACGATACAGATCTATTACGATTTTTCCGGGTATTCCGATATGGCGATCGGGCTTTCCGCGATGTTTGGATATTCTGTGCCTGAAAACTTTGATTATCCCTACAGTCGTCAGAGTATGACGGATTTTTGGCGCACATGGCATATGACACTTTCCCACTGGTTCCGGGATTATATCTATATCCCGCTTGGCGGAAATCGCCATGGTCTGATCCGCACATGCCTGAATCTTGGCGTTGTGTATCTCGCTACGGGTATCTGGCACGGAGCAGGGCTGTGCTATATCGCATGGGGATTGTGGAACGGGTTCTTCGTTATTGCGGAAAGGATCGGCTTGAAAAAGTTGCTAGATAGGATCCCTCAATGGATGAGGCATTGCTATACACTGACCGTCACCATGATCGGGTGGGTATTTTTCCGTGCGGGGAGTCTGACAAGAGCACTGTCTATGCTCCGCGCGATGTTCTCTTTCCAACACGGTGATGCCCTTCCGATCCGCATGTTCGTAGGTCCGGGAACATGGGTCCTGTTCCTGATCGGTGTCCTTTTTGCTTTTCCTGTGGTTCCGTGGGCGAGGTCTTTAAAGATCGGACGCAGTGACAAGTTTAGAGACATTATGGAACCTGTTCTTCTTATCGCGTTTCTGCTCGTTTCGATCCTTTTTGTGGCAAGCGGAAGTTATTCATCCTTTATCTATTTCCAGTTTTAGAAGGGAGGGCGGTAATGAGAAAGAATCGTTTGCTGATCATTTTATTCCTATCTGTTCTTGTCCTCCCCGTACTGCTTTATCCTTTTTTATCGCCGTATATGGACACGGAGAACTACGAGAACCGGACGTTGGCGGAGTTTCCTTCCTTGAAGGATGGAACATCCTTTCTGGATGGATTCACTGTCTGGTTCAACGATCATCTGCCGTATAAGAATCAGATGGTCTCTCTGCATTCGAACTTGTTCTTGTCCCTTTTCAATGCGACCCCCAATCCCAGAGTCGTCGTAGGTGAAGATGGCTGGCTCTATTACAACAACTACGATGCCGAGAACCCGATCGACGATATCCTTGGAAGAAGCGCTTTCTCCGCAGAGGAGATGGGACGGATACAAAAGAACCTGTCAGAAGCAGGGGCTTCCTTGGGTGAACGAGATATTTCCTTTGTGTTTTTGCTCGCTCCAAACAAGGAGTCTATCTATCGGGAGCACCTTCCTGAGTATCTTCTGTCTGTTGCAGTACCTGAGACCAGAGCAGATGTACTCGTTTCCGGTCTGTCTGAGGATGAGTTCGTTCTTGTTTATCCCAGAGATGCTCTGTTGTACGGGAAGGATAACTGGCAGTTGTATTACCGCTATGACACCCACTGGAACAAGTTGGGGGCATATATCGGATTTCGGGAGATCTGTGAAAGGCTGGGGATCGTTCTGCCGGAACTTGAGAGCCTCACAGTGACGGAGAAGGAAGGATATCCCAGAGACCTTTCGGATCTCGCGGGGATCGGGAATAGATGTACGGATGACTCGGACTATGAGATCAGTGATCTGTATCCTGAAGTGACATGGGATATGGAAAAGGAAAACGGGGCGACGATCTATCGGTCGAATGCGGAAGATCCCAGAAGCGTGCTCATAGTTCACGATTCCTATTATCGGAGCATGACGGACTATTTCCCGAAAGTGTTTTCAACAGTCATCTCTGTGGACCGCGATTACGGAGATCTGTATTCGGTTCACGAACTGATCGATCTGTACGAACCGGACATCGTCGTGATGGAGGTCGTTGAAAGAGGGATCCAGATCCTCCTTCACGATAATATGCCGTACTAAAAAAGCACCCTGCGGGGTGCTTTCGCTATTGGTGAGTATAACGAATGGTTATTGAAAGGGAATAAGACCGTCTTTTCGGAGTTGTTCCACCAGGGTAGCCAGTGCTCTCGTCTTACATCCTGCGCGGTCTTCCGGTGAGCATTTCAGGGAAAGGGTATAGTTTCCCAGACGCTCGGTGAGTCCGGTCAGACCCGAATAGGATACAGAGTTCACGCCTTTCGCAGTTTCGATGGTCTTTACAGCTTTCGTGAAGGAACTTTCAATGACCTTGGGATCCGTCGTCAGGGGAAGAGGAATAGTGACCGCAGTTCCGACTTCCTTTGGATAGGCGGAGATCTCGGATATGTTGCGGTTGCAGACCGTCAGGATCCTCCCGTCGGAAAGACTGCGGATCTTGGTGCAGCGGATGTCAAACTCTGTCACGACACCTTCAAAGGAACCATATTGAACCACATCGCCGACTTCAAAAAAGCGGTCCGTGAGCATGCGGGTGCCCATGACGATGTCCTTCAGAAAATCCTGAACGGCGAGACCAACGAAAGCGCTTATGAGCCCGACGCCTGCCAACATGGAACTCACATCGACGCCGTGGATCTGGAGGACGGAGAAGATACATCCCGCTATGAGAAAGACGCGGAACAGACCGTAGATGACTTGCACAGCTGTCCCTTTTTCACCTTTACTCATTCCAAAACGCGTCGTGAAAGACTTGTAGATACGGTCCACGGCATGGAGAATGATACCCGTCGTCACGATGACGAAGAGACTTGCGACAAGGTTGGAACGGTTGAGATTGTTCAAGAATTCTTGCATCGAAATACACCTCTCAGTGGCTCTCATTATACCGAAAGCTCAAAAAAAGTGAAAGGAAGAGGAAAAAATCCCATTTGACTTTTCTACAATATGGTATAATTTCCCTGTTGTGAAACAATCTGTTTTGTTATTTGGAGGTGGCAATACTATGCCTGGCACAATTTCTCGTGGCGTACGCGCGCCCATCATTCGCGAAGGTGACGATATCGTAAAGATCGTCGTTGACAGTGTTTTAAAGGCTTCTAAAGAAGACGGTTTTGAACTGCAGGACCGCGATGTCATCGCAGTCACAGAAGCTGTTGTTGCGAGAGCAGCGGGAAACTACTGCACGATCGATGATATCGGTGAAGATGTGAGGACAAAACTCGGTGGAGAGACTGTCGGAGTCGTTTTTCCGATCCTGTCCAGAAACCGCTTTGCGATCTGCCTTAGAGGCATTGCTCGCGGTGCGAAGAAAGTTGTGATCCAGTTTGGCTACCCCTCCGATGAGGTCGGCAATCACCTCATCGATGAGGATACTTTGGACGACAGCGGTGTAGATCCATATACAGACGTACTGACCCTTGCGGATTTCAGAAGACTGTTCGGTGTTGTCCGCCATCCGTTCACAGGTGTCGATTACCTTGAGTATTATGAGAACCTCGTGAAAGAGGAAGGCGCAGAGGTTGAGATCATCCTTGCAAACCGCCCCGAAGCGATCCTTGCTTACACAAAGAACGTCATCTGCTGCGATACCCATACTCGTGAGCGCACCTCCCGCCGCATCCTGAAGCACGGCGGAGAAAAAGTCCTCACTCTTTGTGATATCCTGAACGCTCCTGTCAACGGAAGCGGTTACAATGCAGATTATGGCTTGCTCGGCACGAACAAGGCGACTGAGAGCACAGTAAAACTTTTCCCGAACAATGCGAAAGAAGTTGCAGTCGCTGTCGCAGATGAATTGTTCAAGGCGACAGGCAAAAAAGTGGAAGCCATGGTATACGGCGATGGCGCTTTCAAAGATCCGGTAGGTAAGATCTGGGAACTTGCGGATCCTGTCGTTAGCCCGGGATATACCGACGGTCTCAACGGTGTGCCGAACGAACTGAAACTGAAGTATCTGGCAGACAATGATTTCTCGAATCTTTCCGGTGAGGAACTCGCTGATGCGATCCGCAACGCGATCGCCACGAAAGATGCGGATCTGAAGGGCAATATGGCATCGGAAGGAACGACGCCAAGACGCCTCACCGACCTGATCGGAAGTCTTTGCGACCTGACCAGTGGCAGCGGCGATAAAGGAACACCGATCGTAGTCGTTCAGAACTACTTCACAAACTATTCGAAATAAGAGATAGGACGAGATGCCTTTTCTCCGGAAGAGGCATCTCTTTTTGACGAATATGGAAAAGAAAGAACAAAAACCGCATAAAGTCCTCCCTCCCGCAGACTGTGAAAACTGTCAGTACTACGATTACGACGAGGAATACGATATGTATGTCTGCACGCAGGAATTGGACGAGGATGAGTTTGTCCGTGTGATGGAACACGGTGCGCCAGTATGCCCTTTCTACCGTTATTATGATGAATACACCATGGTGAGAAAGCAGAACTGAGGATTTCTCCCAAGGGAGTATTGCGGACCTTTCCTGTTTTTGGTACAATCTCGTACTGCAGCAGAGAGATGCTGCGCAACGACATGCAGACAGGAGGTTAGAGTTCTGTGGAAAAGATCATACCGTACGAAAAGCTTTCCAAAAAGCAGAGGAGAGCCATCGACCAAAAGAAGAGAAATACCTGGAACGGACTGAACCCGGTGACCAGGAAACCTGAAAATCCCAAAGTGTATCAACGGAGACAGACGAAGGATTGGGAAGACCCCGACACC
>JAFUBI010000121.1 GCA_017460285.1 Oscillospiraceae bacterium
TGTTGCAGCATGGATGATGGCTCGCAGAGGATGCGAGATCATCGGCGTCCATTTCATGTCGCCGCCCTACACCGGTGAAGGAGCGCTTTATAAAGTGGAGCGATTGGCGACGAAAGTAGCGAAATGGAGCAATCGTTTCCCGGTCTATGAGGTGCCGTTCACAGATTGTCAGGTCGCGATTAGGGATAATTGCCCTGAGGAGTTTTTCACCGTGATCATGAGGCGCTCGATGCTTCGGATCGCTCAAATGGTGGCGAAGAAAGAAGATTGCGGAGCAGTTGTGACCGGTGAGAGTCTGGGACAAGTTGCCAGCCAGACTTTGAAAGCGATCCAGTGTACGGATGATGTAGCATATATGCCTGTTTTCCGACCACTGATCGGGACCGATAAGATCGAAATTACGGATCTCGCCAGAAGGATCGATACATTTGATATTTCGATCGAGCCTTATGAAGATTGCTGCACGATATTTACGCCGAAACATCCCCGTACCCGTCCTGTGCTTGACCAGATCCTCGTCGCGGAAGCTGGTATTCCAGGATTAAAAGAGTTGGAAGAAGAAGCGTTTAAAGTCACACGGTTCAAAATGTTTCGATACGACAGTGAGGACGTTTGATGAGTGAAAAAAAGTTGATCGCAGAGATCATTGCAGTTGGTGATGAGATACTTTCCGGAAGGGTACAGGACACCAATTCCGGGTTTCTTGCTGCTGCGCTTCAAAAACTCGGCTTTCGAGTAGAGCATCGGCAGACGGTTGGAGATACGGAAAGAGACATCTATGGTGCTTTGAAGATCGCGGCTTCCCGAAGCAATGTTGTTGTCTTTTGTGGCGGTCTGGGACCAACGGAAGACGACCTGACGAAAGAAACGGTAGCGAAATCTTTTGACAAAAAGTTGGTATTTGATGAATCGGTATATGAGGAGATCGAGACCTTCTTCAAGAGTCGGGGAATGGAGCCAAAAGAAAACAATAGGAAGCAGGCTTATGTTCCTGAAGGCGCCATCGTTTTGCACAACCCCAACGGGACGGCACCTGGCATCATCATCAAGAAGGGGAATCAGGCTGTCGTTATGCTCCCGGGTCCTCCTAAAGAGCTTCAGCCTTTATTCGAGGATTCCGCTGCAAACTATTTGCGGGAGATGACTGGAGGCTTCACAAAAGAAAAGAGCCTAATGGTCTTTGGGATCTCTGAATCTGAACTTGAGAACATGGTTCAGGAACTGCTCTACGGGGATAACCCGCATTGTGCCCTGTATGCAGACGAAGGGACTGTTGAGATCCATATCAGCGCTTCCGGAGAGTCGGAAGAAGTAGTAGACGAGTTTCTGAACAGCAAAGTAGACGCTTTCAGGCGCATTCTGGGAGATTCGATCTATGCGGAAGAACGGGTGTCCTTATCGGAAACTGTGGTAGCTCGATTGCTCAAGATAAAGAAGACTGTCGCTGTGGCGGAGAGCTGCACAGGGGGAATGATCGCTCAGCAGATCACTGCTATCCCAGGGTCATCTGCTTGTTTTGAATATGGTGCTGCTACATATGCAGATTGGACGAAAGCGTCTTATCTTGGAGTGGATTCCGCATTGCTGAACAAATATACCGCTGTCAGTTCCGTTGTCGCGGTCGAGATGGCAAAAGGTATCCGCAAAAAAGGAAAAGCGGATTTCGGCATCGGTGTGACCGGGATCGCCGGTCCTGGAGTCGGCAATTACCTGGATAAAGAGGTTGGACTCGTTTACATTGCTGTATGTGACAAGAATAGAGCTGTGGTCAAGGAGTTCCGATTCGGGGATCACAGATCACGTGACAACATTCGCACCTTGTCTACAAAGAATGCATTTGATATGCTTCGCAGATTTATGGTTTCCAAACCAATCGATGGAGGGAGAGAATATCTTCCCTCACAGATCGCGGATATAACGAGAGAGGATGCTCCCAAGACGAAGTTGGGGATTTGGGCAAAACGGACATTATCACTGGGTCTGGTTCTAGCTGCCCTGATTAGCGGCGGATTATATGCAGAGCAGCATGTCCGTGCTGCCGGTGACCGTGCAGTCTATAAAGAATTGAATGCAAAATATACCAGTGATTACGAACAGAATTCCAATCTGGCACTGGACAATATCCTCGCTCAAAATGAGGATGCGATCGGTTGGCTATGGGGCGCAGACGGAGAAGTCAGCACGCCTATCGTGCGAGACCGGTTGAATGGCTTTTATATAGATTATGATTTTTTTCGCGACAGCAACCGATACGGTTGCGCATACGCTTTAGAGCAGACACCGATCGATGGTGCCGTTGACAACTTCGTCGTGACTGCCTCGAAAGAGGGAAATGAGATCCTGTTTGCAAGTCTACCGAATTACCTTCAGCAAAACTACGCTTCAAGGCATCGTTTCTTCTCCCTGAGGACCAGGGAGAACAAAGCGACATATGAGGTCTACAGTGTATTTTAGATCGACAGCGCAGAAGGGATTGACGGGTATCTGTTTACCTCTACATTCCGTGACGAGGTGGCTTTTCGACAGTTTGTGATCAGCACAAAAATGAGATCCATCTATTCCACGGATCTGCCATTATCAATAACGGATCGGTTCTTGACGATGGTCTGTCCGATGGACGATCAATGGGAAGGCTGTAAACTTGTGGTACTGGCTAGGAAAGTGAGCGGTGAGGAAGCGACAAGGGCTACGGCACTCTCCATGAACGGATCCGCATTGTATCCGGCTGCATGGTATGAAAAGCAGGGTATCGAATGCAGTGTCAACATCAACGCGGAAAGAGACAAATGGACCGACTGGTATGTAGAAGGCGGCAAGATCGGTCAGAGCATCCAGAATGCGGTGGCGACGGATCTTACGATCCAAGTCGAGAGGACCGGCCCCGTGATCGAAGAGTCCCCACTGGAGATCGTCAGCAGGATCGTTACAGATCAAAGTGCGGGAATATCCAACAGAGAGACGATCAAGGCACTGGCAATAGCGACTGCTTCGGAGTTGAAATACTCTTACGCGAATGGGGTAAGGACTCCGTCTGTCAGCGGCAGAACGTCAACGGACTCCGTCCGCGAGATCGTGTCTGAAGTTCTGAATGAAACGGTCGTTTTTAACGGCGAGGTGTGTTGGACACCAGTGTTTCTTTGCTCCTCAGGCAATACGAATGATGCCAAGGAGCTTGTCGAAGGAGAGTTCCCATATCTGATTTCGGTCGAAAGTCCCTATGACAGCAGGGATCGAAACAGCGGGTATTACTCTCAGACAGAATACAGTACAACGATGTTCCAATCCCGGATCGAAGGAGTTTATAATATCCGGTTGTCCGAAGACAAAGAGAACTGGATCAAGATCACAGAGACAACGAAAGAAGGATATGCCACAAAAGTTCTCGTCGACGGTCAGATCGAAGTGGATGGCTATGAGTTCTTTGTCGAAACGCTTGCTCTCCCATCTGCGAACGTGACTGTGGCATTGAATAACAGTACTTTTCGTTTTACAATATACGGGACTGGATACGGGCTCGGTATGAGTATCGTCGGGGCAAAGTACTACGCCTCTCTTGACGGAATGAGTTATACTGAAATCCTTGAGCACTATTATCCAGGAACGACGGTCCAGGTGACCAATTGGGAGACCTATATTACAGACAATAGAGGAGCTTAATGCACTTTTACGTCTGTTAACCTAGAAAGGATATATCATGGCAAAAGAAAACGAAGCAATGGAAAGGGCAGAGGATCTTGTCGATCAGGCAGAAGAAACTCTTGCCAGCTTAGAGACTGCGACTGAAGAGGCAGTTGAAGATGTCGCTGAAAAAGTTGAAGAAGTAACAGAAACAGTCGAAGAGACCTTAGACACGGCGCAGGATACCGTGGAAGAGGGTCTAGCGTCTGTGGAGGAGAAGGTCGAAGAGGTTTTGGAGCCTGTTGTGAAAGAAACCCCAAAACAGGAGAAAGCCAAAACTGTGACCAAAGATGCCCCCAAGGAGAAGAAGCCCGCAACTAAGAAAACGACACAGAAATACGTAAGTGAAACGAAGAAGATGTGGCTTCGCATTGTTGCTATTGCTGCTTTGATTCTTGTGGCTGTTGCGATAGCTCTTCCTCTTTTAAATACGAAGAGTCCTATCCTCACAAACAAGACTGTTCTTACCGTAGACGGAGTCGACATCCCGGCAGATGAGTATTCCTACTATATCGGGTATCTCATCGACAGTTACGCGATGTATTACGGGTATGAGTATTTCCAGAACGAGACCAATTTCAACAGCATTAAGAGCTATGTCGACAA
>JAFUBI010000122.1 GCA_017460285.1 Oscillospiraceae bacterium
AGTATCATCAGCACGAGACTGAACTGAAAGAACGCCTTGTGGGAAAGACCTGGCATCAAGAGGACGAGCCCTATATCGCCTACTATTTCGATGAGTATGGCACCTACATCGAATACACCGGTACGACGATACAGTGGACAGAAGTGTTCAACTACGATGTCCGATTCGGTTCCTGGGCTGCCAGTGATTTCTACGGTGAGAACCTTTTAGGTCTTGAGGAAGATCAGCTCCAGTACTATGAGTACGGCATCGTTGCTTCTCTGGCAGACAGGGAGGACAGCAAACCTTTCTTCGACGGGATCGAGTTTGATGGAGACATACTTGTGTGGGATAACCGCCGTTACTCTGTGGGGTTCGACTGGCCTTATAAGATCCCGGATGATGCTACAGCAGATCCGTTCTATACCGAACTCATTCTGTGGGATGAACATGCCAGTGAGTACTACATGTTCTACAACGATGGTACAGGGTTCATGTGCAACACGATCTTCGACATGACAAATGAGATCTGGGGCGCGCAAAAATTCTATTGGGGCGTCTCCAACGGGAACCTCTATATGGCGGAGAAAACGGATTATCACGACGAGATCGTTGACGACGTCCAGGCATACTCTGTCGAGAGAGTCGGCTCCGACTTCCAGTTCATCAACCTTTGGGACGGTTCCCAAAAAATGGTAACGGATGCCATCGAAGATCCGGTGGGCTACAAACTTATGCACAACTATGATCAGATCCACACATGGATCGAAGATTGGGAATGAGAGACTCTCGCCCTTATCTTCGCATTATGATCTCAAAGCACAGAACTGCAGTTCAGGCACCAAGCCTGTGACTGCAGTTCATTTGTTATCCTTAGTTTTTACATATTTCTCTGTGCTTGGAAAAAGTTGATATCCGATCAGGATTCCCGATATTTGCTCATGGAGATACGGAACAATTCCTTGGTGCTCGGCGGAGTATAGGTCACCGCGTTGGCTCCCGCACGGATCGTCTCCCGGATGCTATCGTTCGTGTTGCCACCGGATGCTATGATCGGGAGATCCGGATATTGCTCCCGTATCTTTCTTACGATAGCAGGAGTTTCCGCCGCTCCCGCCACATTGATGATCGCAGCGCCGTGCTCCAGTCTCTTCGAGATATCTGTGTCCTCATTCACCACTGTGATGACAACAGGAATATCCACCGCGTTCGCCACTGCCCGAAGGTTAGGATTGGAGATCGGAGCGTTGAGGACAACGCCCATGGCGCCTTGCGCTTCCGCGTCCTTCGCGAGCCCGATGGTGCGAACCCCTTTGGTCGTTCCACCTCCCACGCCACAGAACACCGGCACATAGGCCGCCTTGATGATAGCTTCGCTGATGGCTTGCTGAGGCGTAAAGGGATATACGGCAAAGACCGCGTCCGCGTCACAGTTTCGGATAATGGCAAGATCTGTAGAAAAGACAAAAGATTTCAGCCTTCTGCCATTCACGACGATACCGCTTGCTTCGTATACCGCCTCCGGCATGGTAAGGATATGGTGCCGCAGGCTGCTCTGCACAATCGGCGCCGTAAGTTTTCCGGATGGACGCTGTTTTTCTCTCACGAGCCGGTTCAGTTTCGAACAGATCTCGCCCAAGGACTCATCTCCGGAGATCTCATCCAAGGAGATCGAATAGTCCAGCGTGCTTTGCAGCAAGGAACTGTTCTCTGCTCCAACCATAGCGGTAAGGGCGGAGAAGTTCTCTTCACTGGAGGCTTTCTTTAAGAGAAATGCTGCGACCGGTTCCGCGCATAGTACAAGGGCGTATTCCCCTTCTTTGACAAATCTTGCCAGTTCCTTCGCGCTGGCTGCCGCGATGCTCTGCAGTTCCTCACTCTCATGATTTCCTTCTCCCGAACGGTCTACAGGAAAAGTGTTTCCACCTATGAGTTCCTGAATGCGCTTGCGGACTATCTTCCGGTTGTTTGCGCTGATCTGGGATACAGCGTCCGAAAGAAAAGAGAGCCAGTCCAGCGTCTCACAAGTGTCTCCGTTTGCTTCAAAACGCCTTCGGATGGCAGAAAGTCCTTCCCACTGTTTAGCCGTGCAGCGGCTTGAGAGGATCAAGATACGCATGATGGATTCCTCCTTTCGACTCGGAAGTGCAATCGATTTTCATTTTGTTTGCGGGGATCTTATATGTCCGAATTATATCCATTTTGCACTTCGTTTTCCATAGATCTGATCCTGAGATAGTTTCGCTTTTAACCGAATTCACAGAATGTTTAGAAATAATCTTCTCATCCTTCGGGAAGAACACCATACAAAAAGCCACCGGCTTTGCACTGTTCCAACCAGTGCGCTGCCAATGGCTTACCTTATGCATTTTGAAGCGACAATCAATCGTCGTCGAAAATGTCATCATAAAACATCATCTCTTCCAAAGAAAAAGGTTCGCTTTGTTTTTCTTTCTGGATCTTCCGATATGTATCCCGGTCCACCTCGATCGTACGCTCTACATAAACCGTCCTCTTCCCAAAGAGCGTTTTCTTCTCCACGGGAACTTTTACCTTCACCCTGTACTTCATCCGATCTGCTTTTCCTTCAATTCGATGCAGAACTCCTCAAACCCATTTTGCAATCCCCAGGAGTTAAAAGTGAACTCCTGATACTTGCCCTTGTCACCGTTCCAGTAGAGGTAGAGCCAGGGACCGTCATCCCCGTCACTAAGGTCTTCGCTTCTGGTCTTAACGGTGCCCTGAGAAAGATAGTCGATGAAGGTGTTCCAGTCTTCATCCGAGAGTTCCAGTGTTCCTTGCACCGTGATGTATTCTTCCGTCAGGGGGAAGACCTCTCCCTCGCGTGTCTCGTGGTAGAAATACCGCTTTCCGTCTTCCACGTAGAACTTGTACCGCTGAAAATATGGGGGAAACGTAGATCCAGCCCTCGTGAAATAGAACTCGTTGATGTCATCCACTTTGATATTTTTTCCCACCACCATCTCTTTACTGCCTCCCAGCACACCGGTCAAAAACAGGACCGCAACGACGGCTGCCACAAGGAGCACACCGCAGATCAGCCAACCCATAACTCGCTTTCCTTTCGCCATATTCCCATAGACCTGGATCCGAAACATAAAACTGCTCCTTCAACTTCCATATCGCATTCTTCTCTCAAAAGAGAGAACCGTATCTTTCCTATACTTTATCAGGGATATACCTGTCAGGCAATCTCCAAACGGCTACTTTTCTCCCTTCCTGTAGGGGTGTGGAATGTGATCCTCGATGATCGAAGAGAGGTAGTCCGCAAATTCACAGAACATCTCGATATCGAATGAGTCTCCGGTGCACCCGACCTCGAACTCCGTGCCATCGTAAGAATTGTACCAACCGGTATCGTGGAATCCGTTGCACAAATAAAAGTTTTTCCTTCTTGTTCGGATATCTTCTCTGTCCTTTTCCGGAGCCTCAAACTCTACTACGATAGGAGCCCCTTCATATCTGAGGATCAGCAACTGGAGCGCTTCGCTCCCGATGCCCTGGGATCGAAGATCCTTCCGCACAGCGAAATAGGCGAGATAGCGAATCGACTTGTAGATACGCACCGCAAGGAATCCTACCGGCTCCTCATCCCGACAGATCTCCAGGATATCCAGATCCGTATCTGTTCCTGTAGAAAACATATCGTCCAGAGAAGCCCTTTCTTCGTCCGGGATCGCTTCCTGATTGATCGCTTCCAGCAAAACTTTATCCGGAGAATCCGACCCGATCTTCTTTAACTTCAGTTCCTTCTTTCCCACATCAGTTCTCCACCAGTGTGTCCAGTTTTTTCTCGTTGAGGACCTCATTCGTCACATATCTTCCATCCCGGAACACGGCATAGGTAGTGACCGGAGTAGGAGCGTTCTGCGCTTCCTCCTTCGTGGAGATCAGGACACTACGGAACGGGATGCCTTTCCCCTTAGCGTACTCCTCTACAATGGGGACATATTTCGCATTGAAGGGACACTGGTGGGTATACAGGACCACAAAATCGTCCCCTTCCACCCAGGGATGTCTCGCGCATTCCTTGAACTGCGGGACAGGGGCGTTCTCCTCAAAGGGAAGATACCACAACTGGATCCCGTTGTCCGCTTCATCCGCTACCTTGAATCCCTTGTGACTAAGGTGTTTTGGATCCGACAGGAAGCCTCTTTTCTTCGCAGAAGAGAGCACACAGAGGCCAAACATACCCTTCTCCTTGCTGTCTCGGACGCATTCTTCCAGAAGATCGTTGGAATAGCCATGCCCCTTGAAGGAGCCAGATACCCAGAGGCAGTCGATGTACATGTAGCCATCCGCATTTAAGGGCACCCAGGCATTGACCGCCGGGATGTATTCAATGAAGCATTTTCCTCTCTCCACGCTCTTGAGAAAGACCAAACCGTCGTCGAACCGATTCCTTAACCATTCCTTTTTAGAAAACACCTGGATGTCCTTGTTGTTAGAACTGGCGCAGCAAATGTGTTCTGACTCGATGTTTTCTTGCGTGACACGAATATACTCCATATTTGCCCTCCGATCTGTATGTTACGATTAAGGCGAGAACACCGGTGTTTTTCAAACGTGGGATGAATCGCCTGCATAGTGCTTCCTTTCCAATTGAATTTTGAATTCAATGACTATTCTCATTCAACTCTGTATAATCATTTTGTCGATCAATATTGCGAATTTTGAGAACAAGTGAGTATGGAAAAACAGGTCAAAAACCTTCATCTCA
>JAFUBI010000123.1 GCA_017460285.1 Oscillospiraceae bacterium
AAGAAAAAGTCCTCCGTCCTTTATGATGCCCTTTAATAAATTGATCTCAGGATTGCCTAAAAACTGAGCGGTAAACACATTGCTTGGATTCGAATAGATCTCATTAGGAGTCCCAACTTGCTGTATTTTCCCCTCTTTCATCACAGCGATAAGGTCAGCAATACCCATCGCTTCCTCTTGGTCGTGAGTAACAAATACTGTAGTGATGCCCGTAATCTTCTGAATCGATCGGATCTCGTTCAGGATCTGTACACGAAGCCTTTTATCTAGATTGGACAGAGGTTCGTCCAAAAGCAGGATCTCCGGTTTACGGATCAAAGCTCTTGCTATAGAAACACGCTGTTGTTGTCCGCCTGAAAGTTCATCCGGTCGTCTGTCAAGAGTATCTTCGATACGAAGCATACTGGCTACTTCTTGAACACGCTTTTCTTTTTGCTCTTTGGGCAAAGCATCGCCGCGAACCGGGTTGTCTAAGGGCATGCGGATATTCTGCCTTACAGTCATATGAGAGTATAGAGCATAATTCTGAAACACCATGCCAACACCACGTTTTTCAGGAGAGACGTCCGTCACATTTTTCTCGCCAAACCAAATCTCGCCTGATTCAGGCTTTTCCAAACCATTGATAAGGCTCAAAAGTGTACTTTTCCCGCAACCGGACGGTCCAAGAAGACACAAAACCTTTCCGTCAGGAACTGTAATGCTTATATCCTTTACAGCGTTGATCGTTTTTTTATCTCTGGTCTTGTAGGATTTATTCAGTTGTTTCAGTCTTATTTCCAATACGATTCTCCCAAGTCCATTTTGTTTATTATAACATTATGAGAAAACCCAATTACAGTGAAAGCAGTGACTCAAAGTTCTAAAGTCACTGCTTTCCTATTCTTCATGCCACGCTGATAATCTCGCTTTGAATCGAGCAAAGCCCCAGCACTTCTTTAACCGTTTCAACAGGAATGATCTCTAATTGTTCCTTCACTTCTTCCGGAACATCTTCCAGATCCTCCACATTATCCTTTGGAATCAAAACTTTCTTGACGCCTGCTCTTTGCGCTGCCATGAGCTTTTCCGGAAGTCCGCCAATCGCATTGACATTACCTCTCAAGGACACTTCACCTGTCATGGCTATGTGTGGATCCACTGGGCAACCAGTTACCAGAGAAGCGATCGCGGTCGTTAGTGTGATTCCTGCTGATGGACCATCCTTAGGAGTAGATCCGTCAGGCACATGGATGTGCAAGTCGTTCTCTTCAAGGATCTTTGCAGAGTCCGGATAAGCGTGCTTTACCAAACTTACCGCTATCTGAGCAGACTCCCTCATTACGTCGCCCAACTGACCTGTGATCGTAACTTTACCGTTTCCCTTTGTGAGCATTGTTTCAATATATAAGATCTCACCACCCACACTTGTCCAAGCCAAACCAGTCACGATTCCTGGATCTGCTGTTTCCATGACATGTTGATGATGCAGAGGATGCATATCCAGATATTTACGCAGATTTTCCGCGGTGATAACGACCTGATCTTCGTTGCCTTTGACCAACTCGACGGCAGCTGCTCTGCATAATGTATCCATCCTTTTCTTCAGGCCACGAACTCCCGACTCCCTTGTGTAATCAGAAATGATCACTCGAATAGCATCATCTGTGATCTCTACCTGACTATTCTCCAAGCCAACAAGTTTTTTCGCTTTGGGAATCAGGTGCTGTTTCGCTATCTCATATTTTTCTATTGGGGAATAGCCCTGGAACTGAATTACTTCCATACGATTCAGGAGAGGCTCCGGTATCGTATCGACAGTGTTCGCCGTACAGATGAACATTACGTCCGACAGGTCATAAGGAACATTCATATAATGATCTGTGAAAGTATTGTTCTGCTCAGGATCAAGTACCTCGAGCAACGCACTTGCCGGATCCCCATTGTAGGACACAGAAAGCTTATCTACTTCATCAAGTACCATAACGGGATTGGATACACCACTCTTACGTATGCCATCCATGATCCTTCCTGGCATGGCTCCAATGTAAGTTCTTCTATGTCCTCTGATATCCGCTTCATCACGGACACCACCCAAACTGACACGAACATACTCTAGCTGTAGTGCTCTTGCTATACTTTGACCGATACTTGTTTTTCCGGTACCAGGAGCACCTACAAACAGCAGAATAGATCCCGTCTGTTGTTTTTTCAGATCCATCACAGCTATCTGCTGTATGATGCGCTCCTTGACCTTCTTTAATCCAAAATGATCTTCCTCCAACACTTTTTCAGCATGATCAAGGTCGATCTTTTCTGCTTGTTCCTTTTTCCAGGATAGGCTTGTTAAAAAATCAAGATAATCATAAAGCATCCCAGTCTCTGCACTATGCTGACCTTCCTGTTTGATACGGTTCAGTACCTTGACAGCCTCTCCCTTTGCGGCGTCATTCATGCCGGATTCTTCGATCTTAATCTCAAACTTTCGAATATCCGATACATTCTCAGGATGCATCTCATCCAATTCTTTTTGCAGGTATTCCAGTTGTTGTTTGATCGCTGACTCACGGTAGATCTTTTGATAGTCTTCCTGTCTTGCATTTGACGCTTCCTGGTTCAGTTTGACCATTTCCAGATTTTCGTAGATCAGCTTCTCCAAAAGATCCG
>JAFUBI010000009.1 GCA_017460285.1 Oscillospiraceae bacterium
GAACTGATGCTGCGCAACGGAAGATATCCTGCCGATCTAAAAGCTAGGATCGCGGGTCCTCAGGGTCATTTGAGCAATCGTATGTGTGCGAACACTGCTGTTCAGCTCGTGAACCAGGGGATGAAGCACCTTGTGCTGATGCATCTTTCAGAGGAGAACAATACCCCGGCTGTTGCTGAGACAATGATCTATGGTGCATTTGATGACAATGAGATAGCTGTGGACTGCTGTGAAGTAGTACCTGCGCAGCGGCACGCTCCCAGCAAGATCTGGAGGATCCCGGAATGCTGACAATACAGATCGTTTGTGTCGGGAAAATGTCTCAAAAATGGTTTCAAGCCGGCTTGAATGAGTATCAAAAAAGACTTGGAGCATTTGACCGAATAATCATCACAGAGATTCCAGAGCATAAAGTGACGGAAGATTCGAACTCCCAGAGAGAGGAAGCCATACGGAAGGAAGGGGAGCAGATCCTGAAGGTCTTGTCGAGTGCTCCCAAAGCGAAGAAAGTTGCTTTGTGCGTTGAGGGCAAGGAGTTTACATCGGAACAGTTGGCTCTTCTGGTGGAAGACGCAAAAAGAGAGACATCAAAACTCATTTTTGTGATCGGAGGTTCTGCGGGCTTGGCAGAAGATGTGAAAAAAGCTTGTGAAATCGGGCTTTCGATGAGTAAGATGACATTTCCCCATCAGATGGCTCGAATGATCTTAATGGAACAGTTATACCGTGCTGAAACGATCAATTCAGGAATGAAATACCACAAATAATGGTGAAGGAGATATATCATGCTTAAAAGAAGCAGTGGAATACTGTTACCTATCTCTTCTCTGCCGTCGCCTTATGGGATCGGCACCCTGGGAAAGGCTGCATATGACTTTGTGGATTTTTTAAATCGCGCAGGACAGAGTTGGTGGCAGGTGCTTCCAATTGGTCCCACTAGTTATGGCGATTCGCCTTATCAGAGTTTTTCGATCTTTGCTGGAAACCCTTATTTTATCGATCTGGATGTCCTGGTCGATGAGGGGCTTCTGGAACAGAGTGAGATTGATTCTTCGTTTTGGGGTGATGACCCGAAAAATGTTGATTACGGCGTGATCTTCAACAACCGGTTTGCTGTTTTGAGGAAGGCTGCTGCTCGGGGTCTTGAGAAAAGGAAAGATGAGTTTCAAACTTTCCTTCACCAGAATCCATGGGTCGAGACCTACGCCCAATTCATGGCTTTCAAGGGCTATTTTGGGATGAGAAGCTGGACGGAATGGGAGGATGAGGATCTGCGGCTGCACAAACCAGAAGCAGTCCTGAAGTATTCCGAACGTCTGACGGATGATATTCTGTTCTACGAATTTATACAGTTTCTTTTTGAGGAGCAGTGGAACAAACTAAAAAAATATGCTCATGAAAAAGGAGTTTCGATCATCGGGGATGTCCCGATCTATGTGGCAATGGACTCTGCAGATGTTTGGGCTGAACCTTACTTCTTCCAGTTAGATGAGAAAAATCTGCCCGTTAAAGTGGCAGGTGTTCCACCGGATGCCTTTAGCGATGATGGGCAACTGTGGGGGAACCCGCTGTATGACTGGGAACGAATGGAAAAGGATGGGTATGGTTGGTGGATCCGTAGAATAGATGGTGCCGCGAAACGTTATGACATGGTTCGCATAGATCATTTCCGCGGGTTTGAGAGTTATTGGGCTGTTCCATCCACAGAACTTACTGCCAAAAACGGGAAATGGATCGAGGGACCAGGGATGAAGTTGGTCGAAGTCCTGAAAAACTGGTTCACAGGACTCAAGTTTATCGCGGAAGATCTCGGTGTCATCACTCCTGAAGTTGCCAAGTTGTTGGAAAATTCCGGGTGGCCAGGCATGAAGGTCATGGAGTTTGCATGGAGCGTGGATTCCTACAGTGAATACCTACCCCACAATCATATTCGAAATTGTGTCAGTTACATCGGCACACATGATAACGACACGTTGTTTGGATGGATCGATACGGGAGATCCTAAAGAGATCGCACATGCCTGCGAATATCTGGGTGTCAAGGAACCGAAGGAACTGCCCGAAGCGATGATGAGAGCAGCATTTGCCTCTGTGTCGGATCTCTATATTTCCCAAATGCAAGATTTCCTTGGGATCGGATCGGAAGGAAGAATCAACACACCTGGTACGACAGGATCGAACTGGAAGTGGAGACTTACTCCGGGACAACTGACTGAGCGCCTTGCAGATAAGATCTACGAGATCACCGTTCTGTACCAGCGGTGCGAACGTCGCAAGGCAAAAGAGAAGAAAAAGGATAAATAGCGTGAGAGGTCGGGACATTCAAGCCCGACCTCTTAAGTTAAAACATAATAGTTAAAGCGATAGCAGACACATGGCATCCTGCGGGGTATCATAACCGGATTGAGAAAGCAACAGATGCGCATTGTAATGGAAGGATGTATGCTCTACCATCAGGAATGCATGGGATAAAAGATCCACCATAGAGTCCATCGTTTGCAGATTCTCTGCGTTTCCTGCGACCAGCAGACTCAAAAAAGCGAGGAGACCGCACAGGCTGATGAACTCCTCCTCTTCATTTTCTCTGGATTCGGAATAGGGAAACTTTTCGTAGAAAAGGTGGTTCACAAGAAGGTTCTCCAGAATCAGTTCGGAGTCCGCTGGAAGGCAAGACAAAGAGAGGAAGCGTTTTGTGTATTCTTCACGGGTGATTCCGGCAAGATTGCGCTTTGCCTTGTTGCAGTATTCGGACAAACTTGGACTGATCTCTGAATACAGGTCAATAAAGGGCAAGAGAGCGGACAGGTTTTCCTCAAAGGACTGGTTTCCCTGTGAACTGTGGCAGATCAGGTTACCAATTGCCATTATGCTTTCCCGAACAGAAGAGTTCCTGTCCTGCAATAAGCCGATGCATTGCATCCTGAGCGCAAATCTTTCAGGGCCTTCACGCCCCGATGATTCGTAAGGCAATTCTACAGTGATAAAGCGGATCGGAGTGGGACGTTGAAGCAAAAGTTCAATCAACCCTTCACAGCTATTGGATAGAGTGGCTTCTCCGAGTTCTGTGCGTATACTTCGTGGGTATAGCCTGCAAATATCTGGGATAGAGGACTCACCTTTTTCTACCTGGAGCATACATAGACCGTCGTCTCCTCTGAGAGGGCATCTTCCGAGCCAATCGTGATTTAAAACGGCGTATTGATCGGGAGTAGCTCCTTTGGGTATATAAAATGCCCGTGTGATTCTGGACTGAAGTTCATCTGAGGTCTCCAGACCCAAGATGTCAAAGTATTCCTGCTGGGAGATGCTGATGTCCCATCCCTCACAGCAGCTGATCCTGCACTCCCCGCATTTGCATTGAAATGAAGTATAAAAATCCGGACCTAAAAAAGCCCCTCTATTGACCATCGCATTTCCTCTTTTCCACTTTAGTGAGACAAATCGCTAACGAGGTAAATTATACATTTAGTTATCATATTTCTGTCAAGAAAAATCGGAAAACATGATCCAGTGCCCCATCCTTTGGCGATATTAGTTGTTCCTGCAGATGTCGGTCGCAATTGTTTCCAGATTGACATTTGTGTTCATTTTTTATTACAATGTATACGGATATTTTTGAACTCAGTGGATTTACACTGCGTTTTGAATATATATTCACAATATTTATATAACTGAAAGGTTCTGAAACATATGGTATCTATGACAACAGCCGTTGTTTCAGCAATCGTTGCAGCATTAGTTGCAGGCATTGCCTGTTTTTATCTAGGAACAGTTCATAGACGCAGAGTTGCAGAAGCAAAGATCGGTTCTGCCGAGGCGGAAGCAACGCGTCTTGTTAATGATGCAATCAGATCCGCTGAACAGCGAAGAAAAGAAGTAATACTGGAAGCAAAAGACGAGATCTACAAGATGAGAGCTGAGTCCGACAAAGAACTCCGCGACCGCCGGTCAGAAGTTCAAGGACAAGAGCGTAGATTGAATCAAAAAGAAGAGGCTTTGGACAAAAAGCAGGAAAAGATCGATGCTGAGACCACTCGTCTTCAGAAGAGAAGTGAGCAATTGGAGCAGAGGATCAAGGAAGCTGAAGAAGTTAAAGCACAGCAGGTAGAAACGCTCGAAAAGATCGCAGGCTATACGCAGGAGCAGGCAAAGGAAGTACTGCTCGCAAAAATGGATCAGACTCTTGATCATGAAAAAGCTTTGCGGATCAATGCGTACAACCAGGAACTTCAGGATGAGAGCGAGACAATGGCGCGCAATATTCTGTCTCTTGCCATCGCAAGATGCGCTGCGGATCATTCTTCGGAGTCCACTGTTTCTGTAGTATCTCTTCCAAACGATGAAATGAAAGGGCGTATCATTGGACGTGAAGGCCGCAATATCCGCGCTATTGAGAGTGCGACTGGTGCTGATCTTATCATTGATGATACTCCTGAAGCGATCGCGATATCCTGTTTTGATCCGGTCCGCAGAGAGATCGCCAGAGTAACTCTGGAAAAGTTGATCCAGGATGGAAGGATCCATCCTGCAAGGATCGAGGATTGTCTTGAGAAAGCCAAGAAGGAAGTTGAGACCAAGATCAGGAAGGAAGGAGAGAGAGCCGTTCTGGATGTCGGT
This sequence comes from Oscillospiraceae bacterium, assembly GCA_017460285.1. Taxonomy (GTDB): domain Bacteria; phylum Bacillota; class Clostridia; order Oscillospirales; family Ruminococcaceae; genus RUG11783. The sequence continues at coordinate 4,617 of JAFUBI010000009.1, forward strand.
GTTCATGGCTTGAACCCGGATCTTATCAAGATTCTTGGAAGGTTGTATTACAGAACAAGTTACGGACAGAACGTGCTCAATCACAGCAAGGAAGTAGCTCTCCTGTCCGGATTGATCGCTTCCGAACTGGGAATGAATCCTACTGTCGCAAAGAGGGCAGGTCTGCTGCATGATATCGGAAAAGCAGTTGACCACGAGTATGAGGGAACTCATGTCCAACTCGGTGTTGAGATCGCTAAGAGATTCAAAGAGAGTCCCGAGGTGATCCATGCGATCGAAGCCCATCATAATGATGTGGAACCTTCGACTCCTCTCGCTTACATCATCATGGCAGCGGACGCGATCTCTGCATCTAGACCAGGTGCAAGGAGCGAGAACCTGGAGAATTACATCAACAGGTTGTCCAAACTGGAAGAGATCGCAAATTCTTACGATGGCGTTGAGAGTTCTTATGCGATTCAGGCAGGAAGAGAAGTGCGCATTTTCGTAAGACCGGAAAAAGTTTCCGATGATCGTCTTGCAGTTGTCGCTCATGATATTTGCGCCCAGATCGAAAATGAACTCAGTTACCCGGGGCAGGTCAAGGTCAATGTGATCCGCGAGAGCCGCGCTGTCGATTATGCGAAATAATCATTAAGAACAATCACCGCTTTCTGCATTCGCGGAAGGCGGTATTTTTTCAGAAAGCAAAGATCGATATGGCAAAAATAGGCTATGAAAAATACCTGGCACAAAGCGTCCAGCATCTGAAAGGTGTTGGACAGAAGCGTGCTGCCCTATATGCCAAATTGAAGATCGATACCTATGAAGATCTCTTAAAGCATTATCCAAGAGGATACGTCGATTATTCCGATGTAGGGAACATCGGAGATGCGCCTATCGGAGAGATGATCGCTGTGCGTGCGATTGTTGACACCAAACTACCTCCGGTCCGAACAAAAGGGGGAAGATCGATCGCACGTGTATATGCGTCAACAGAGTCTGGAGACGAGTTGGAACTGATCTACTTCAACAATCCGTACGCGTCCCAAAAACTGTACATCGGTCAGGAATATGTATTTTACGGAAAACTTCAGGGTGATCTTCTGAAAAGACAAATGACCAATCCGGTTCTTGTTAAAGCGGAAGAAATGGAAGGTCTTACCCCGCAGTATCCTTTGACAGAGGGACTTTCCTCCAGAATGGTTGCCTCTAACGTCCGCACGATCCTATCCGATCCGAATTGCGAGATCACAGAGTTCCTTCCGGATGAGATACTCACAAAGTTTCAACTGCCGGACCGCGATACTGCTATTCGGAATATCCACTTTCCGGAAAATCAAGGGGATGCGTATGCCGCCAGACGAAGACTGGTGTTTGAAGAACTATTTACGCTGACTTTGGGAATGAAGATGCGGAAACAGCGAAAGAAAGTCGTAAGTAACAATTCTTTTACAGACCTTGACGCTTCTGTGTTCTGCAAGTCGCTTCCTTTCCGGTTGACAAACGCACAGGAAAGGTCCATACAGGAGATCGCGGCGGATCTTGCCAAGCATGAGCCGATGTCCAGATTGCTTCAAGGTGACGTGGGGAGCGGTAAGACAGCCGTAGCTGCTGCAGCGGTATATTTAGCGGCAAAGAATGGCTATCAAAGTGCTGTCATGGCGCCTACGGAAGTACTGGCTGCACAACATGCTGAGACATTCCGCAAATTCTTGGAACCTTTTGGCATCGCTGTTGGACTTCTTACGAGTTCTGTCAAAGGGAAACAAAGAGGCGAATTGCTCAACCAGATCTCAAATGGCAACGCAGATCTAGTCGTAGGGACACACGCACTTATTTCCGACGACGTGGAATACAAGCAGCTCGGACTTGTCATTACAGATGAACAGCATCGATTTGGAGTAAATCAACGAGCTGCGCTGTCCAAGAAGGGAAGTTATCCGCACACGCTTGTTATGTCCGCAACACCGATTCCCCGCACGCTGTCGTTGATCCTATATGGCGATCTGGACATTTCTATTTTGGACGAGATGCCAGCCGGGAGAAGGCATGTGCGAACTCTTTTGGTCGATGATTCTTATCGGGAGCGTTATTTAGGGTTTGTAAGAAAAAATGTGGAAGAAGGACATCAGGTATATATTGTTTGCCCGTTGGTAGAGGAGAGCGAGGCACTGGGGGATTCCACTATCTCAGCAACCAAGTATTTTGAGACCCTGAAGGATAAAGAACTAAAAGGAATCTCTATCGCCTTGATACACGGGAAGATCTCATCTCAGGAGAAGACTCAGATCATGGAGGAGTTCCAAGAGGGAAAGATCAAGGTCCTTGTATCCACAACCGTTATAGAGGTGGGTGTGGACTGTCCGAACGCGACGCTGATAATCGTGGAAAATGCGGAGCGCTTTGGCTTATCCACTCTGCATCAACTGCGTGGAAGAGTCGGGAGAAGCGATCTGCAAAGTTGGTGCGTTTTGGTCTCTTCGAAAGAAAATGACACTTCTAAAGCGAGATTAAAACTGTTAACAGAAACAGATAACGGGTTTATAATTGCTCAGGAAGATCTTAAAATGAGGGGACCTGGCGACTTCATCGGCAATAGACAGCATGGACTTCCAAACCTTCAGGTCGCAGATATGGCAGATGACGAAAAAGTTCTCTATGCAGCAAACGATGCGGCAGAGCAGTTGATCTGCGAAGATCCGGATCTAAAGAATTATCCGGAAATGAAGGAACAGGTAGAGCGACTGTTTGAGGATGCGGATCTTACAATGAATTGAACAAAGAGGGATTTATGGATAAACACGTAGAAATATTGGCAAATGAATTTGGACAAAAAAGAAATCATGTAGAAAATGTCATTAAGTTGTTGGATGAAGGAAACACCGTTCCGTTCATCGCACGTTACAGAAAAGAACAGCATGGTACGATGGATGACCAGCTGATTCGTTCGATCGCTGACAGGCTGAACTATCTCAGAAATCTGGATAAACGAAAAGAAGAGATCTTGCGCTCCATTGAGGAACAGGGGAAACTGACTGAGGAATTGAAGAGTCAGATCGATGCCGCTGAGACACAGGCAGCGTTGGAAGATCTGTATCGTCCCTACAAACAAAAGAGACGGACCAGGGCAACTGTTGCTAAGGAAAAAGGTCTGGAGCCTTTAGCTGTGCTGCTCTTTGGTCAGGATGTTCTGGAAGGAAGTATCGAGGAACTGGCTGCTCCTTTTGTGGATGAGGAAAAAGGGGTAACGTCAGTTGAGGACGCTCTGGCTGGCGCAAGCGATATCATCGCTGAGCAGATATCCGACGATGCTGAGATCCGCCGATTATTGAAAGATCTGATCCACAAAGCCGGTATTGTCGTATCCAAAGGGACAACGGAGGAAGACAGTGTCTATCGGATGTATTACGATTACAGCGAAGCAGTCGGAAAGATACCGAGTCACCGTGTTTTGGCGATAAACAGAGGGGAGACAGAGAAGTTCCTTAAAGTATCGATCGAAGTGGATGAACCCGCTGCGTTAACGATCGTTAAGAATCATTCTGTAAAAAATGAACAGAGCATTAGTTTTGAGTTTGTTTCAGCTGCAGCGGAAGATGCATACAGCAGATTGATATTCCCTTCTGTTGAGAGGGAGATCCGAAATGAATTGACGGACATGGCCTCTGAGCAGGCGATCCATATGTTCGGATTGAACCTGAAGCCTTTGTTGATGCAGCCTCCTGTGAAGAACAAGGTCACGATGGGGTTTGACCCCGCTTACCGAACCGGATGCAAGATCGCTGTCGTAGACGAGACAGGCAAAGTGATGGAGACCGGAGTCGTCTATCCCACTCCTCCTCACAATAAGACAGAGGAAGCCAAGAAGACTTTAATGGGTATGATCCGTCGGAATCATGTTACCGCGATCGCGATCGGAAACGGGACAGCGTCCAAGGAATCGGAGATCTTTGTGGCAGACATGATCGCAGATCTTCCGGATGTGGCGTATATGATGGTCAGTGAGGCAGGTGCCTCCGTCTACTCGGCTTCTAAGCTCGGCGCGGAAGAATTCCCCCAATATGATGTTTCACTGCGTTCCGCTGTATCTATCGCAAGAAGGCTGCAGGACCCCTTGGCTGAACTGGTCAAAATCGATCCCAAAGCGATCGGCGTAGGGCAATATCAGCATGATATGCCACAGGCAAGACTGGATGAGACGCTGTCTGGTGTTGTTGAGGATTGTGTCAATGCGGTTGGTGTTGACCTGAATACAGCTTCTCCTTCTTTGCTCGCTCGTGTTTCCGGTCTGTCTTCTAAAACCGCTAAAAACATCGTGGCTTATCGAGAAGAAAAGGGAGCCTTTAAAAACAGGGATTCTCTGTTAAAGGTTTCCGGAATTGGTCCGAAGGCGTTTGAGCAGTGTGCAGGATTCCTTCGTGTACCTGAGAGCGCAAATATCCTCGATCATACGGGAGTCCATCCGGAAAGTTATGAAGCGACAGAGCGCCTCCTGGCACTTTGCGGGATGGATCTGGAAGATGTCTCTAAAGGCGAGGCGGAAGGATTGAGCGCACGCATCAAACTTTTGGGAGAGGCGAAGGTCGCCGAAAAGTGCGGCGTAGGTTTACCAACTATTACAGACATCGTAAAAGAGTTGACAAAGCCGGGAAGAGATCCTCGTGATGAACTGCCTCCTACGATGCTAAGGACGGACGTCATGAAAATGGAAGATCTCAAACCAGGGATGATCATGAGAGGAACTGTCCGAAACGTAGTTGATTTTGGATGCTTTGTAGATATCGGTGTCCATCAGGACGGTCTCGTACATATTTCGGAGATTGCTAACAAGTTCATCAAGCATCCTTCAGAAGCGGTCAAAGTCGGAGATGTTGTGGATACCTATGTTCTTGGAGTAGACCCGGAAAAGAAACGGATCAGCTTATCAATAAAGAAAGCTTTAAAGAAGTAACATGAAAGATACTCGCAGAAAAAGATGGTTCTCATTTCTTCTGGTACTCGTTTTGCTTTTGGTACCGGTTCATTCCTGTTTTGCTTCTGCTACAGAGATCGATCTGGGTGTAGAGGTCACAGCAGAAGCAGCCTATATCGTAAATACGAATACGGGAAGAGTGGTCTACCAGAAGAATGCGACAAAACAGATGTATCCTGCTTCCTGCACGAAGATAATGACTGCAGCTCTTGCGCTCGAGATGTGCCCGGATCCTAAGAATACGATCGTTACAGTGCCCAATGGGGTGTGGAACGAGTTCGATGGCATCAATATTTCCAACGCTGGGCTTGCCGGAAGCGAAGAAATGACGATGTATGACCTGATATGCTGTATGCTGCTTCAGTCTGCAAATGAAGCAGCTTCTACTGTTGCCCACTTTTATGGCAGGGATGATTTCATCGCGAAGATGAACATGAAAGCGAAATACCTTGGATGCACGAACACGAACTTCGTGAATCCGCACGGATTGTTCGATGCAGCGCATTATACGACGGCAGAAGATCTGTATAAGATCACAGAGTGGGCAATGACGGTCCCGTATTTTATGGAGATCGCTAGCATGGCACGGTATACGCTGCCTGAGACGAACAAACATTATGAAAGAGACCTCATCTCCACAAACAAGATGCAGGATCCAAACTCAGGTTATTACACACCATATATAGCAGGAATCAAGACAGGAACGATCGATGAGTCCGGAAGATGCTTTGTTACCTCTGCGGAAAAAGATGGCATCGGCTATGTAGCAGTGTTTCTTGGTGCACCATTTGAAGTGGATACCCGTCATTGGAGTCAAGGAAATTCTGTTTTTGCAAACGCCAGGATAACATTTGACTGGCTGTTCAAATACGCGGCAATGAGAAAGGTTGCTCCAGCCGGGACACCGGTCACGGAGATTCCTATGAAGTATTCCTCGGAGAAAGATTACCTGATGCTCTGTACAGAAACGGACCTCTCCACTCTTGTTGACGAGACATCAGATGATCTTCCGGTTCTGACGTACGAAACTGAGATCCCGGAGTTCATAAAGGCACCTGTCTCCGAGGGAGATGTGATAGGAAGCGCTAAAGTCTATTCGGATGGCATTTATATTGGTACAGTCAACCTGATCAGTAC
>JAFUBI010000124.1 GCA_017460285.1 Oscillospiraceae bacterium
CTCAAAAGTATTTCTCTGGATACGCTTTGAACCTTGGCAAAACGTTAAAAACTCTATTCTTCTGCTTTCTCCTTTTCCTTTGATGCGACCTTGACAAAGATCTCATCTGGAACGGCAGGTTCCAACGCGATAGGCACCTGGATCCTGTCCACCTCTCCCTTTTGAGCAGTGAGGAATTGGACGACAAACTCGTATAGCAAAGATTCCTCGTTGATCATCTGGAAACAATCGTAATGGAAATGCTTTAATTCACTGACCTCATGATGGAATTCCAGGATCAACCGATCGTTTTCAAGTGTGACATCGATATCGCCATAGCATTCATTATGGTATTTACCAACATAGCTTGCTAAAGGATGAGATGGTACGGTTCCATCTACTGGTTTCCCAAACATCTGCTCGATCTGTCCTTCAGCGGCTTTATGACTTTTTTCTTGCCAATCCAAGAACCGTTGCGTCCAGTTGCCATCTGTGATACCGAGATATTGATCCATAATGTGATAGGAACTCGAATACGTGTTACGTGCCCCATTATTATTTACCAAAATGACAGATCCAAGGTTCTGATCCGGAAGAAGGGATACCAGAGCAGAAAAGCCGGTGATATTCCCCCCATGCTCAACGATCTTATGTCCGCGATAGGTTTCCGTGAACCAACCCATACCATAGGAATAAAAGTCCGTTTCCGGCAAAGATATCAACAGCGGATCCATAAGCATCTGCGGAGAGTGGATCTCCTTCATATTCTTTTCGCTGATAAGCTGTTTATCACCAACTCTGCCATTATTCAGGTTAAATTGGACCCACTTCAGCATGTCATTGACTGTCGAAAGGATCGAGCCTGCAGGTCCGATCTCGTCTCCGATACGCTTCTCGTAATCCTCCGTGCCCCCATACAAAAACTCTTCTTTTTTCAAGCCTTTGAGATCATGGGGATGTGGTCTGCCATATGGTTCAGCATGATTGGGATCTGCTCTCATCGCATCGACCCAAAAGGTAGTTCTTGTCATTCCCAAGGGATCCAGTATTTCCTTTTGGACGAATTCCTCCCAGGTCATCCCAGTCAAAACTTCTACCAAATAGCCAATCGTGACGATACAGATATTCTGATAATACCAATGGCTCCTAAAAGACCAGCCAGGGTTCATGTTTCTTAAGTTCTCAACAGTCTCCTTGCGGTTCTTGCTGCCTTTGATCCACGAAACATCATGACGCGGTAATCCGGTTCTGTGGCAGAGCAGATCCCTCGTAGTCGCATTGAGAGTGACATAGTCATCTTTAAATCTCAGCCACGGGATATAATCGTGAACTGGTTTGTCCCATTCCAACAAGCCACGGTCCACCAAAAGTGCAGCGCACGCGGCTGTGAATGCTTTTGAACAACTGCCGATCGCATACATCGTATCCGCGTCGGCTTTTCTTTTAGTCTCAACGTCTGCGAAACCAAAAGCGTCATTTAAGACAACTTCCCCGTCTTTTACGATCCCAACCGCCATAGACGGATGGTCCCATACTTTAACTTCGTTTTCAAAAAAATCTTTAAATTTATTGACATCGACCATGCGAATGTCCTCCTGCGATCAAAGCTCAATGCCAAAGCCTGGTTTATCCAACAAAGTAAACACACCACCGTCCCTGTCGAATCCACCTTTAAGACCATCATCATCACCGACATAAAACATGAAACTGTCGCAATCCGCCTCAACGATCGCCTTCTTTGCCGCTACAAGACTTACTCCTGCTGTGATACTGATCTTGTTTTCCTGCATGCAACCAACCATGCATCCTATTCCCGCTCTTTCCGCAACATCCGCAATCAGAGATCCGGGATAAAGACCGCCGCACTTCATCAGTTTGATGTTTAAATAATCCGCAGCATTCAGGTTCACAGCTCTTTCAGCATCATGGAAATTGTGGATCGATTCATCAAGCATGATCTTTACCGATGTCTTGTTCTTTTGCATCATCTCTGCGGAGCCTTCAAAATCCCACCACGGCAGACACTGTTCAGCAGCGTCCACGCCTAACTTTTCAAACTCTTCAAGTGCACGGAGAGCAGTGGGCACATCATACCCCTGGTTGCCGTCAATGCGAATACGAACATCAGGACCTACAGCCTTACGGATCCTCCTCAAAGCCTCGATATCGTCATCCAGATTGATCCCTGTTTTAACCTTCAAAATACGGAAACCCTTTTCAAAGACATAACGTCTTGCATGCTCTTCCATATCTTCGGGTGTACTGATACCTATCGTGATGTCGTTATGGACTACAGGATCTGTTGCTCCAAGGACCTTCCATACAGGTAGGCTCTGATACTTCCCGATAATGTCATACAAAGCAAGGTCAAAGGCGCACTTGGCTGATCCATTGCCATAGATGATACCATCCATGAGTTTATGGGCACCAACGATATCCAAAGGATCCTGACCCACAAAAACACCGGCGAACAATTTTATGATCTCATAACAGCTTTCCATCGTTTCACCGGTAACAAAAGGAAACGGCGATGCAGAACCGTATCCTACGATCCCTTCGTCTGTGTGAACCTTTACGATCCAGTTATCCGAATCTGTGATCTCGCCAAACGCTACCCTAAAAGGCTCGGTCAATGGTGCCGAAAACTTTTCAATATCAACTTTCGTGATCTTCATTCAACTCTTCCTCTATCGATTTGATGCGTTTATGTTTTAAATTGTTAAATTATTTGTGTCCTATTCTATACTTCTGTTCTTATTCCCGCAACAATTTTTGTTAATTTGTATCGAATTTATAACTTTTCTTTGTGCAAATGCACAAAAAGAAAAGGCCTTCCTACGAAAGCCTTGTAACTGTTGCGTTGCCTTAATCTAAGTAGTGGATCCTGTTCTCATCGAATCGATCTTGCTGCTCTCTACTTTCAGCAGGATAGCCAAATGGAATAAGAGCAAAAGCATGTTTTCCTTCTTCCAAATTCAATATCTTGTCCACTTTTTCGACTCGTTCCATTTGAGGATATATCCCAAGCCAAACGCCCCCTAAGCCGAGAGCTGTGATCTCCAGCAAGATGTTTTCACAGGCAATTGCCAGATCGACAGGCGCATAGTCCGGGAGCCAGATTTCCGTAGTTTTATACACAGGTACCAGAACTACAGGTGCATTTGCTGCGCACGATGAATACCTGTGTGTTTCTGATAATTCTTGAATCTTCTCTCGATTGGTGACAACGTAGAACTCCCATGGCTGCTGATTACCAGCAGAAGGAGCTGCCATCGCTGCTTTCAAGATCTGCTCGATCTTCTCCTTCTCCAAAGGCATATCTTTATATTTCCGAATACTAACTCTTTCGAATATCTCTTTCATATCTTTTTTCCTCCTACAGGTATTATACCATCGGCATGAGCGACTACTGATAAAGAAGAACGCGAGGGTCCGATCTCTCGCGTTTTCAATATTGATTTTCTTTCTCACACCACATTGATCTGACACGCACGCATCGTATTCAAAGCGTGTTCATGGCTTTCCGGAGTGACTCCCGCACAGCAAGAAGCATCAACTGTGATAGGTACCTCAGGCATCTCCGCCTTTAACAGGAGGGCATTTGACACAACACATATATCCGTGCATAAGCCTACCAGTTCAAGTTCAATGTCTTCCCACTCTGTCAGTTGTTTCAAACTTTCTGCAAGTCTCACACTTCCAAAAGTAGGTTTCTCAAACACTTTAGCTTTCGTCGTTACAGAAGCGATCTCAGGGTTTAACAGCCAACCTTCCGTTCCTTTTACACAATGAACAACAGGCAGATGCTTCCCTTCCTGGGTATTGAGGTAGTCCTCATCATGAGTGTCTAACGTGACTACGACATTTTCTTCCGGATAGGTAAGAATCTTCTTTTTTACATTGGGGACGATCGCTTCAGCTTCTTTCGTGCCCAAAGCACCGTCCACAAAATCGTTCTGCATATCTACGACGATCAACAATTTTCTCATGGTCTCTAGCCTCACTGTAATTCATTCAGCATTTGATTCGGGTTGTCAGCTGCTTTTACCTTATCAAACGCTTTTACGATGATCCCATCTTCATCAATAAGGTAAGTAGTACGAACAATACCCATAGTCACTTTGCCATAGTTTTTCTTCTCTTTCCATACATCATAAGCCTGAATCACTTCCTTCTC